>NZ_JBJPHT010000057.1:0-46380 GCF_052939475.1 Phormidesmis sp. 146-20 | reverse complement strand
TTCATTAGATCTCAACTTCTGACCTTTGACACAATTTATTTTACAATCCCCTAGCGACTGCTGAAACTCATTAGAAGCGCGATCGACCACCCTGCACGAATGCCTTAAAGCCTTCAATGCAACGTGAATTCAACGAAACCTTTCGCCGCAATTATGAATGCAAGAAAGCAAGCTAAATCTCCCCTCCTCCCTCCTCCCCAAACCGAACCAACCAAACCACCCACTACTATTCCCCAACGTCCCATCTTTGAGTATTCTCATAGTTGCCCTTGAGATAGACATCTATGCTGAACCTGACCGGAAAAAATGCCTTAGTGACTGGGATCGCCAACAACAAATCGATCGCCTGGGGCATTGCCCAACAACTCCACAAAGCCGGGGCAAATCTTGGCATTACCTATCTACCCGACGAAAAGGGCAAGATGGAGAAAAAAGTCGCCGAACTGGTCGAGCCGCTGCAACCTAGCCTGTTTTTGCCGCTCAACGTTCAGGATGATGCTCAGGTGCAGTCTACGTTTGAGACAGTACGCGATCGCTGGGGCAAGCTAGACATTCTGATTCACTGTTTGGCATTTGCCAGCAAAGATGATCTGTCGGGCGACTTTAGCAAAACGTCTCGTGCAGGCTTCAACACGGCTCTGGATATCAGTGCATATTCGCTGATCACGCTGGCTGGAGCGGCAAAACCATTGATGACAGAAGGGGGAAGCATTGTGACGTTGACCTATTTAGGCGGCGTGAAGGTGATTCCGAACTACAACGTCATGGGGATTGCAAAGGCGGCACTAGAGATGAATGTCCGCTATCTCGCTTATGAGTTAGGAGGGCAAAATATTCGCGTCAATGGCATCTCAGCCGGCCCCATTCGCACGTTGGCCTCCTCTGCGGTAGGTGGCATCTTAGATATGATTCACCACGTCGAAGCGGTAGCTCCCCTCAAGCGAACCGTCACTCAAACAGAAGTTGGAAACACAGCCGCGTTTTTGTGTAGCGATCTATCGAGCGGCATTACAGGGCAGGTGATCTATGTCGATGCGGGCTATGAAATCATGGGCATGACCGGAACAAAAGGCGAGTAAACATCCCATTTAGAACCTGGTTGACTGACAAAACTTCTTGCTTGGCAGTTAAAACCGCAGCCATGAGAACAAAATCCACCTTCGCGGATTAACAAAACCTTGAATAGCTTCGGATTTCATTCGCTAGTCAACCACCAACAGATTAGGGCTTCCAAAAGTTTTGTCAGTCAATCAACATCAAAAACTGTATTGGATGCGATCGCTCTAGTAAAAAACTTTCCCTAGAATTCGATGAAACGCTTCTTAGTTAAAGATTCTAGCTGCCCTCCAACCCCTCGCCCGTGAGGAACTTTACATCAGCCGCTTGTCTAAAAGTCCCTCAGAATTGGCAGCTTGGGGGGCAGAAGTACCAAACACCGAAGCGAAAACCCCTCATCAAATCCAGGTTCTAATGAGTGCCGTAATGCGTTTCTAAAAGCGATCGCAGCATATCAACCATCGGGATTCCTTCTTCAACCGCCTTTGCTTTGATCGCTTTGTGCAACGGTTTTGCAATATCCAACGTTAGCCGCTTCATCTTGACGTTTTTATTAGCCTCCTCCTTAACCGTTTCTTGAGGGGTTGGCTCGACTACGATCGGTTCAACGACATCAGTTTTGGTGATCTTTTTGGCGCTGCGAGTCTTCTTTTTGGTGGGTTCTGCGATGGGATCTGAAGGTACGATCGCCGTTTCCAAAACAGGACTTTCTTTAACGCTGATCGAAGTCGGAATCGATGTAGCCTCAGTCTTGGAGCTTTTCGCTTTTTTGTTGACCATGTTTGCTTGTCCTACTGACGCTAGGAATAATTTGTTTTCTGTGAATACAATAACTCACATTTGCAGAAAATCGTAAATACAGAAAACTAGACCGTTGATGAAAGTGAGGTCTTCTGCACCAGAGCAAGCAATTTTTGATGGGGTGAGCGATCGGTATTCCTCTACACCTGTCGCAAAAGTTTAGCCCTTTAAGATCACAAAGTTGCATTCAGACATCTGGATGAAAACAGCGTCGCTTTTAAGGAACTTACCAATGGTTTGTTTTGATTTCAAAAGTCTTGCATCCAAGCTTCTGCTCACCAGTATTGCAAGTATTTTTTGCGTTCCTCTACCGTCACTTGCCGCCGAGCCAATTCGCGTTATTCTTGACCATGACGGCGGATTTGAAGACTACTATTCACTCCTGGTTTTGGCGCTGGCTTCTCAAAAAGATGCGCCCCCCGTCAAACTTTTAGGAGTCACAACCGCTTCTAACGGAGAGTCTTACTGCAAAGATTCTAACGGATATCCAGAGTTAAAAAAAGAACTGTTAGGCAACTTTAGTGCAGACGAAGGCTCGATTTCGGGCATCACTCAAAAAGTTCTCTCCGTCGCGGGCTATAGTGGCGCAAAAATCTATACAGGCTGCGATGAAAGAGTGACAACAATTGCCGTTCCCAATCAAGCCGACGAGTTTGGCAAGCCGCTTCCTGGCTCCAAAAGAACGCGGTTTCGAGTCCAACTTCCGCTATCTGGAAAACCTGGATTAGAACCTTGCTTGCTGCACAAAGAATTTGTTTTTTCTCAACGAGACATTGTTTGTTTTAACGAATTCAATCGACCCTTTCGAGATGAAACTTTGCGGTACGTTTTGCCCAAAGCACAAGACGCACTCAATGAGTTTCAGCTACCCGAATTAAACTTATTTGACCCCAGAAAGAAGGCTTCTACATTCTTGGCAGAGGCAATCTGTGAGTCTTATCAAAAGCAGGAAAAGCTGACGATCGTTGCCGTTGGCCCCGCGACCAACATTGCCAGAGCCTACGCCAAACTAGAGCAAGCCCCCCAAAAATATGGCTGTCCTTTTAACATCAAGCTGACCGATTTGAAATCAGTGATTTCGGTACGCTACATGGGAGGCGCATGGGACGCTAACAAAGCCGACAATTTTGACGCAAATGGCAACTATCGACTCAACGAACCCTTCCCCACCTGGACAGAAGGCAACATCTATTTCCAAGCTGGAGAACACATTTTTGGAATGCACCATCTTCCCTTTCCCGGCACAAACTTTGAAGCCATCCAAACCGGGGAATCTAAAAAAGCATTCAACTCTCTGAACAACGCAGAATTTAACTTTTGGATCGACGCAAAAGCCGTTGAGAAACTTCTAAACTCAGGCATTCCAACTGACATTGTGCCGTTAAATGCGACCAATTTTGCCAGACTGCAAGGGTTTGCCGATCGCATTCAAGATAACCCCGCTCAATGCAAGACGGCTCCCGCTCAGTTCGTCAAAAATGTGCAGTTAGCCAACTCTCCTGCTCCAGGGGTGTTTGTCTTTGATGGGCTATTTCTCTGGGATACGTTAGCAGCAACCAGCGTCTGGAATAACTTTGTAAACTTTGAAGACTTCCGCGATCTCGAAATTACAACTTTGACAAATGGAGATCCCAACACCGTGACGGGACAGATTTCTGCCAAAGAACTTTTTCGTCGAGATATTGGCAGTCTATTTAGACTGGGACGAGTCAACAATCCTGTTAGAGTGGGGCTTACCGTCAATCCGGCTCCCGGCGACCCTGACTTTAAGACAACGATTCAAAACGTAGTGTTTGATCTAGTTTGCCCTTCTTAAAAGGTTAGTTAAATGGGTAGTTTATCTCTAATTGAGGGCGAAAATTAACTACCCACTTTTTCAAATCTAACGTTCTTTTTTGATTGAGCAGCGATCGAACCAGCCTTGATATAACTCAGATTGACTTGCGTCTTCTAACTCGATTTCAACTCGAATGCGTTTGCAGCCGTGCCGCAGTTGGTGAGCGATCGTATCCATCAACCAGGCTGCCGTTTTGGGTGAATCGAATTCTCCACTAACAATATGATTGCTAATTTGATGCGTCTCAGGAATGTAGTCTTGCAAATTGAGATCAGAAATTCCGTCTTCTCCCAAATCGATTTCAGCAAGCTGTCTACGGTCTGGGCTAATCTGTTCGACAATCAATTTTTCACGCCGGACAGGAACCTGAATCATCCGAGTTTCGATTTCTTTACGAACAATTACCTCGCCAACTTTATGTTTCGTGTAGTCAACTTTTAGCCGTTCTTCTAATAGCTGAATTGACTCTTCTTGTACAACCGTTTCTGACAACACTTTTGGACTGTCAACATGCTCAATCACACCCTGCGCCTGTTCAGGAATGGGCTGATTTTCGAGGGTGTCAACTTCAATTTCTTGAGCCTGATTGTCCTGCTCAATGATGATAGCGCCAAATAAGTCTTGGGTCGGTTGATTCGATGATTGCATGGGAAAAGAATACTCCGGAAGACGACGAATATCTGCTTGATTAAGATTGATCGCAACGGTGCGATCGCGTGATTTTACACGACTGACAAATCGACTAGAAAGCAACAAAAATCGCTCTCCTTGGTTGACATCCGGTTGAGCAACAATAATCTTTAGACGCTGCTGATCATCAAGGATCAAATCTCTTACCTCGCCAACAAACCGCCCCTGACGATCGACCAGATTAAAGCCCATAATTCTGCTTTTCAAATGGTCAAGTCTAGCGTTAATCGGCTCAGATTCTCCTGTTTGGGGTGAATGCTCTTTTGTAAAAGTTTCAGAATTCATAAGGTTGAATTTTCGGGTAATTTCACTTCTTTAAAAACACAGGCAGAGCCTCACAGATTAGCCCTGCCCATGTCTCTTAAACGATTAGATCAGCCATTAACTAACCTAGATTCTGCGGTTTGCAGCGTCGCCTTCCACCACGGGGCGGCCTTGAGTATCCACATCCAATTCTTCACGACGGATTTGTTCTTCGGCGGTTACAGTGTCTTGCTCGACTACTTTCTTCACCTTCACTTCTTCCCGCACAAACGCTTCTTTGTGGATGTCTGGCGTTTCCTCATAAACTTCAACTCGCGCCACTTCACCTTCCTGGAAAGCAGTTGCATCAGGGGTGATGGTGCCAGAGGTAGGAGTTGTCCGCTCGATCACAACGCGCTCTTTTTCAACGGGGACAGAGACTCTAGCGGTTTCGGTTTCGACGCGCTTACCGATCGCCACTTCGCCCGTTTTGGCACGAGTCTTGCTGGCTACTAGACGTTCTTGATACAGCTTGAGGCTGGGGTGTTTGGTGTCATCGATCGCATACAGATCTGCGTCGTGGTTGTCATAGCTGTAAGTGTCACGATCGTAGGTCGCAGGAGCCGCACCCATTGATGAGCCAGTGTAGGCAACGCCAGTATCAACTGGGATCGGAGAGTCAAGGGAAGCAGAGGCTTCTAAAGGAGCGCCAAGACCTGTTGTTGCGGTAGCCGCAGTTGGACGGTAAACATTACGAACTTGCTCTTCATGCTCGTAATCGATCTTCAAATCTTCGGTAAATTCAGGCAGAGACTCGACTTGAGCTTTGGTTAGACCATCCGCATAGACGTGGTTATCGCTGTAATCGATGCGGGCACGTCCGATCGGCAGCATGACTTGCTTGCCAAAAATCCAGGCTCCGGTGTTGATGACTAAATAGCGAAAACGCCCTTCCTCATCGACTAAAACATCATTAACTGAGCCAATTTTCTGGTCGCCAGAATAGAGATCCATACCTTTAATATCGTGACCCTCAAAGTGATCGCGATAGTCAGGATCAAAGTCCTTAATTTTATAGAGTGCCATGTTTAGTTTCCTCAAGTTTAGCTTTGGTTTCAACTATCAATGTTAGGGATTGAATTTAGAAAGACCATCTTTCTAATGACCTAATCAACTCTCTCTAATGACTGAACTTTTCTCAAATGTAACTTCCGATTAATTTACGACTAAGGTAATCTTTTGATTAAGAAACATTGAAGGAGGCGTTGAATTCGATAAAATCATTTCTCTTGACTTCTACAACTTTGTATTTCTACAACTATTTATAGATGAAAGCAGACTCTTGGTTAGCAAAGCTTCGAGCACATCGAGCGATCGCGGTTATTCGTGCCCCTACGCTCAACCTGGGTCGAGAAATGGCTAAAGCAGTCGCACTCGGTGGAATGAAGCTAATCGAAATCACCTGGGACAGCGATCGCCCCGCTCAATTAATTCATGAACTCAGGAACGAACTTTCTGACTGTACGATCGGGACGGGCACTGTTTTTACACTCCATCAATTACAGTTAGCGATCGAGGCGGGGGCGGAGTTTGTCTTTACGCCTCATGTCAATCTTCATTTGATTGAGCGAGCGATCGAGCAAGAAATTCCTATGATTCCAGGGGCGCTTACGCCGACTGAGATTGTGATGGCGTGGCAAGCAGGGGCCAGCAGCGTCAAGGTTTTCCCAGTTCAGGCGCTTGGAGGAAGCCGCTATATGCAAAGTTTGCAGGCCCCTTTGGCACACATTCCGCTGATTCCAACAGGTGGGGTAAGTCTGGATAATGCAAAAGAGTTGGTGGCGGCAGGCGCGATCGCTGTGGGACTATCGGGCAATTTGTTTCCCAAGTGGGCAGTCGAGAATCAAGATTGGGACGCGATCGTGCAGCAGTCCAAAAGTTTGATGCAAGGGTTGGAGGATTTTAGAAGAGGGAGGAGGGAGGAGGGAGGAGGGAGGAGGGAGGAGGGATGAGCTGTCCAACGTGGATTCTGTACTTGTCGCGGCGTTGCTGAATCAGGGGGTGTGCCCCAAAGCGGCGGGAAACCCAAGGTTCAAAGTCCCCCAATTTTGGGGGATTTAGGGGGCGAAAAGACTAACGCTTCCCACAGATTCATCCCTCCAATCAGCAACGCCCTTGTCGCTTTTGTTGCAGGTTCGCTTTGCTTCATAAATGGAGGAACTTTGAACCGGAAATTTTCTCTGAAAGTTACTCAGAATTGGCAGAAGATTTGAACATTGAAGCGAAACAACTTCATCGAATTGATATTAAACAAAATTGGGAGTGACTGGAATCTGTACAAGTGGCGGTGTAGTCGAATAGACAAGGGCGAAACAAGTATAAATGTCCGATGCGAAAGTGAAATGGCTCAAGATGCAAATTCTACTTGCAGACTTTCTGAAGCTGACTTTTGCACAGGGTTGCAGCATTACCACCAACATATCCATTATCAATAGAAGAGAGGGGCTAAAAATGAAGTGCCTCAACTACGCTGCTGCTATGCTTTTGGCTACTACTGGCTTGACTTTGACTACCCTAAATGTTGATTTATTACCTGCTTTAAGCAAACCTGTCTCGATCGCGAAACCAAGTCCGGTCGTCACCAAAATTGCAGCCCTCAAAAAGTCTAACCAACGTTGGATTGAGATCGATTTGTCCAGTCAACGGCTCACCGCTTGGCAAGGCAAAAAGCCCGAATATGCAATGATCATTTCGACGGGTAAAGACGCGACCCCAACACCAACGGGTGTGTTTGCAGTCCAAACTAAACTAGAATCGGCTCGAATGCAGGGTGACGACTATGACATTCCGGATGTGCCCTACACCATGTTTTATTCGGGCAACTATGCCATTCATGGCGCTTATTGGCATCGCAGGTTTGGCACGCCTGTCAGTCATGGCTGTGTCAATGTGGCCGTCGATCATGCAGAACGTCTGTTTGATTGGGCTGAAGTCGGTACTCCAGTCATTGTTCGCGAGTAGTTCCTGAAGGTGGGTAGCGATCGACCTGAGTTTTATCGAGTGCATTAAATTGATATGAATTCTATGATGTTAGCGGACGTTTGAAACGTATCAGAAGCTGCTTTGCTTTGTTGCTGTCCCGCCACTAGCGGGTGAATGCGATCAACGGTATTCTTTAAACGTCCTTCTACAATCAGGTTGATGATTTAGGAAACTTGAAGAAAGTTATGCATAAACTGATGAGCTAGAGGCGCAACCAAAGGAGAGAACTGTTTGGCTTCTATGAGCATTCGATCGACGCTCTCATCAATTTGACTTTCTGCAAACTCTTGCTCAAGAACAATTGAACAATCTTGAATTACAGCGTCATCCATTTCTAGATGAAACTGAATCGCCCATAGAAAGTCTTGATAGCGAAAAGCTTGATGGGTATAGATTTCACTTTTCGCTAAATGGGTGCAACTTGGCGGTAAATCAAATGTATCTTGGTGAGACTGAAATACTTTGAAGCGATCGGGAAACTCCCTCAACAAAGGGTCAGTTTTTGCCGCCTCGGTTAATTGCACCTCACACCAACCTGCTTCTCGACCCGCCTTTCCCCGATAAACAGAGCCGCCCAGAACTTTTGCCAAAACTTGCGACCCTAAACAGATGCCCAATGTGGGAATTTTTTGAGCGATCGCGCTTTCCAAAAGCTTAAATTCATCGCGCAAAAATGGATATTCGTCATTTTGATAAGCGCTAATACTGCCGCCCAAAACAACAATATGAGAGTAGTTTTCTAGCGGGTGACTCAACCCCTCACCTTGAGAAATATCTAAATATTGAATCGAAAAATTATTCTCCTGAGCAGCATTTTTTAGCATTCCTAAACTGGTACATTTCTCATGTCGAATGACTAAAATTGCAGTCATTTAGCGTTCCCTCGTTTTGACAGAATTGATGTCTCAAACCGCAACCTTTCTTGAATGCTGCTAGGTTTTAAATCCCGGTTTCTGTATTCCTCGCCACATATCATAACAAGTGGATACGGTACAAATTTTGAATCATTCCGCAAGCCGAATTCACTATGCCATTGAGCCTGATCACCCCAGAGCAGCACGATCGCTTTCGAGAAGATGGCTTTTTGATTGTAGAAAACCTGATTGATCAACAGACCGTCGATCTGTTAATCGATCGCATTGATCTGCTTTTTTCGGGCGAATTTGAGACGGGCATGTATCCCGATGAATGGTACTGGAATCCCGCTCTGGGGTTGCCGACTGCCTCTGGTCAGATGAGTAATGTCTGGAAAAGCGATCGTACGTTTGCCTCAGTCGTCCTCTCGGCCAAAATTGGCGAAATTAGTGCCGCTTTGGGCGGTTGGAATGGCTCCCGGTTGCTCAGTGATAGCCTGTGGCGCAAACCTTACGGAGCCAATGAAACGACGCTGCACCAGGACTCGATGTACTCCTTTTATCACACGCCTCAAGAACTTGTGACTTGTTGGATTGCGTTGAGCCATGCCGTTAAGGGAGCCAGCACGATCGAGTATGTGCGCGGTTCTCATCATTGGCCCAGGTCAGGAGCCGTCGCAGAATTTCACGCCACAAACAAGAGCTATCGATCGGATATGGAGCAGGCCGCCCAGCAAGCAGGCATCAATCATCCCGAAGTTTTGCAATTAGAACTCAAGCCAGGAAGCTGCGCCTTTCATCACGGAAACATGTGGCACGGCTCTAACAAAAACTTAATGCCTGGTGTCGTGCGTCGCAGTTTGGTCATGGCTTACATTCCCGCAGAGTCTCGATTCAAACCCGCCGGGGCCTATGTGCCAGGAGGCTATCTGCCAGGACGATACAAACGATTTGGAGACGACACAATGGATGAGAGTTTTTTCCCGATCGTCTATCACTCCAAGGGCGATCGTTCGGCGTTTTTGGAAGACGCTAAACGTTAGAAGACTTAGACATTAGACCGAAGACTAAACGTTTATTGAGTCAGAGTGAATTCGGTGTGAATCCGATGAAATTCTTCACTTCGCTTACAGATTCAGAGGAGCAAACTAAATCCCCACGACTAAGGGATTTTGGAACTCTTCTCTTGAAGTCCCCCAAATTGGGGGGTTGGGGGGCAGAAGCTCCTAATAACGAAGCGAAAGAATTTTATCAAATCCACGTTTCCCCAAAGTCCAAAGTCCAGTGTCTAATGTCCTACCCCATGCAGCTAACCCAAACGCAAATTAATCAGTTTCGTGAACAGGGATTTCTCATCGTGGAGAAGTTTCTCACCTTCGATCAGGTCGATCGCCTCAACGATCGCCTCGATCCGCTCTTCGCCACTCAGCTAGAAACAGGCATCTACCCCGACGAATGGCACGGTCGGCCCGGATTGAGTCAGCCCAATGCAACTCGCCAAATGTCTGGGTTGTGGCGCTGCGATCGTACCGTTGCCAGCTTTTCACTCTCTGCCCAAATCGCCCGTCTCAACGCAACCCTCGCAGGCTGGTCAGGGGGACGGTTTGCCCTCGATAGCTGCTGGATCAAGCCTCCCAACGCGCCCGAAGTCTCCTTTCACCGCAACAATACGCTCGTTTCTAGCATTGCGCCCTCTGCGATCGTCACCTGCTGGATTGCACTCGACAACGCCACCGCCGCCGCCGGAACGCTAGAATTTGTCCCCGGTTCTCATAAATGGGAGTGTCACGATCGCTTTCGATTTTTGCACGCACCTCAAGCCGACTATCGACAACCCCTCTGGGATGCTGCCCAAGAAGCGAAACAAACTGGGACGATCGTTGCGGCAGAGCTTTCTCCGGGTGGATGTGTGTTTCTTGACGGCAACCTTTGGCACGGATCGGGACGCAACCAGACGGCTGATTTGACTCGCCGCAGTTTCTCAATTAGCACCTTTCCGCTGGATATTTGCTTTCGATCGCCCGGAGTCGGAACGGACTATATTTTTGGTCGCTATCGTCGTATCGGCAGTGCTGAAGTTGATGAGAGTTTTTTCCCGACGCTGTGGACATCAGACGGGTATCGCACACCAATGGTTAACGAGTATTGCGATGATGCGTTAATGAGTGTGAAATGATTCAACAAATGTGATCTTCTGCGGTCAGTAACGATTGCTACGAATTTTAGGTAACGATTCTCGTAGTGTTAAGCAGGTTACTTTGGCACGATCACAACCTACGGATTTTTGGTGGCTTATAGTTTGATCTCGATCGCCGCTCCCGTTTATCTTCATCGAGAACACCAATTGCGCTGGAGTGATGTAGTGTTTGCAATATTGAGTGTAGCTTTCATGGTCTTTCCGGTTCTCAGAAACGTTGACATTTCCGGTAAATCTAGTTTTTTTCCGGTTCCGACGGTTTATTACAATGTGTTTTCTTATTTGTTTTTACTGTATTTAGTGGTGGGCGCAGGTTGGTTTCTCTATATGCGATTTCCTGAGATCATTAACCATATGGGGAGAGACATCAAAGCCTCACACAGCCGTTCTAGCGACCTGAAAAAAGTGTAATTTACGGAGGTGTTGTCATGGTCATGGAAATTACGAAGCCAGAACAAACGATCGACCCAATTGCCGAATTTATCGCCACCCTTAGAGCGCAGAACGTTGAATATGTGCGGTTTGAACTGCCCGATCTACACGGGGTTTCTCGACTCAAGGTGGTGCCGATCGACAAAGTAGAAGGCTACACGCGCAAAGGGCTAAACTTCTACGGCGGTACATTGGCCCTTGATACAGCCTCAATGGTCGTTCCCAAATCGGGACTGCACGAAGAACGCAACTATCGCGATCATTTGCTGGTGCCCGACCTCAAAACGCTGGCTCCCGTTCCCTGGCAACCGCACACGGCAAAGGTGATTTGTGATGCGGTGTGGAGTGCTGATGAGCCGCTAACCGTTGCCCCTCGCTACGTCTTCAAACAGCTATTAGACAAAGCGACTGAGATGGGATTTGATGTGATGATGGGTCACGAATTTGAGTTTTACCTACTACATAGAGAGACTCAAGCGCCGCTGTTTGGCGGGCTACACATCTTCAATCACATTCGCAATCAATATGTCCCCGAACTCAATCAAATGTTGGATTACCTGCGGGCGGCGGGCATTGATGTGATCACCCACAATTGCGAGTATGCGCCTTCTCAATTTGAGATTAATTTTGGGCCGGCGATCGGGCTTCACGGGGCAGACAAGGCCTTTACCTTCAAGAATGCGGTCAAAGAAATCGCGCATCAACTGGGCTATCAGGCCACCTTTATGTCTAAGCCATTTTCCGATCGAGCGGGTTGTTGTTGTCACTTTCACATCAGTTTGCTCGATCGCACCACTCAACAAAACGCCTTGCTCGATCGCACTCAGCCTGATGGATTGTCTCAAACGGCTCGATCGTTCATTCAGGGCATTCTCACCCACGCGCCCGCGATGATGCCGTTGATTGGCCCGACTCCCAACTGTTACCGCCGTCTCAAACCCCACACCTTTGCCCCCTCCAACATTAGCTGGGGAATCGAAGACCGATCGGCGATGGTGCGCGTCAAAGCTACGGGCGATCAAGACACTCACTTTGAAATGCGGGCGGCTTCTGGGTTGAGCAATCCTTATCTGACGGCGGCAGCGACCCTTGCGGCGGGTTTGTTGGGCGTTCAACACGGCTATAAATTGCAGCCCCAGGCGGACGGGCCGAGTGAAGATAATCCCGATTTGCCCAAGTTACCGCCGACCTTAGAAGCTGCGCTAGAGAGTCTGAATGCGGATAGTGGGATGCGATCGCTCTTAGGCGAAGAATTTGTACATCTATTGACAACCGTCAAACAGTTTGAATTAGGGCGTTTTCACAGCCACGTCAGCGATTGGGAGCGACAAGAATATCTGGAAGTCTATTAGTAAATCAAATAACTCCGGCAATTAATTTGCGGCTATCACAACGAAACCCACCTTCGCAGGTTAAAACTTTCAGTTGTAGATTGTTCATTCCTTTCTCCTTAACCAGTCTGGTTGTGAGGTTTACTCGGACTGCCATTGTCCCAAATGCTGATCACAAAGCCTTGTTGTCTGGCGTGCTGTTCGATCGCGCTTTGATCCAATCGGTTAGCAAAGAGCAAGATTCCGCCCTCACAGCCATCACCCCGATTTAACGCCTGAGCGATCGCATCGAATGGTTGCAGATGATAGCCCTGCCACCCAAACGTTGGATAGGTGTCGCAAACCAAGACGAGCGATCGTGCCTCCCCTTTAACAGTGCCAGCCAAAATCAGAAAGTGCCCCACATTCCAATCCGCCGGGGGCGCAGAAATCGGGTTGCCTTTGAGATAAGCGATCGCGTCACTGACCGACAACTGGCTTCCCCACAAATGGCTCGTTCTCAGGTTGCAAAGCGGAATCATTTCCCAATCTGCCTGATGACAAAACTTCAAAACCGCCTCGACCCGTTCAGCAGACCACTCCGCCCGCAGAGGCACCAGACAATAAGCGTTTTGAGAATGCTCTGACACCGCCTCGATCAAACCCTGAGCAGACGTTCCCGCATCTTGCAGACGATCAGTTTCTGGTAAAGCCAACTCATAATCCTGACGAGACAAAGCACCCCTAGGCAGCCAGTTTGACGCATCCCCGATCGGAAGGACTGAACCCGCCGATCGCGCGATCGCTGCGGGAGAAATCGAGAAGCGGCGCGATCGTAGCAACAGAGATGCCCAATAGGGCCCACAAAGATTATCCTGCTGCTGTCCTGCAAGCTGACGTTCGCTCACAGCCTGCGACATTCCAGGAAGTAGCTCGATTGAGAATTCACGATGCTGCATAGGGAACATCAGCTTACTTTTTAATGACTATAGGTTAGGGAAAGGACATTGGACGCTAGACATTCGACATTAGAAGTTAGGTATGAAGCAAAGCAAGTCTTGGGTTTGTGTCTCTTGCCTCCTGTCCTCTGTTTTCTCTCTTAGGTCAAACGTCTTCAGCCTATTTCTCTATCTTTTGGGATGCAAGTGGCGCTTGCAATTGGGGGCAACACTCGCTACGATGGTGCAAGTAATGCTTACATAACCCCACTGTAACGCCCTGCGATCAAAAATCCAGGTCATAGGAATTTCAATGACTCCAAACTCTCCGACTGTTCTTCCTAAGAGCAGAAACACCCTTGCGCCCAGTTGGATTACGATCGCCTTTCTGACTTCAATGCACGCGCTGGCACTCTTGGCTCCCTTGTGCTTCTCCTGGTCTGCCCTGGGGGTTGCTTTATTTCTCCACTGGCTGTTTGGCGGGATTGGTATCTGTCTGGGGTATCACCGATTGTTGAGTCATCGGAGTTTTCAGGTTCCTAAATGGTTAGAGTATACGATCGCCACCCTCGGCGCTTTAGCGATTCAAGGCAGTCCGCTTTCCTGGGTTGGGGGTCACCGCCAGCATCACGCGCACACCGAAGACGTTGACAAAGATCCTTACTCGGCAAAACGTGGCTTTTGGTGGAGTCACATGCTCTGGTTGCTGTACGATCGTCCCGAATTTTTTGATCGAGAAGTCTATTCTAAATATGCGCCTGACCTGGCCAAACAGCCCTATTATCGCTGGCTCGATCGCTACTTTCTGGTGTTGCAGATTCCTTTAATCGTTTTGCTGTATGCGATGGGTGGCTGGTCGTTTGTGCTGTATGGCGTTGTGGTGCGATCGGTTTTGTTGTGGCATTCTACCTGGCTGGTCAATTCGGCGGCTCACGCTTGGGGCTATCGTACCTTTGATGCCGCAGACGGCTCTCGCAATTTGTGGTGGGTTTCGCTGGTCACCTATGGAGAGGGCTGGCACAACAACCATCACGCCTATCCCCATGTTGCCCAAGCAGGCTGGCGCTGGTGGGAAGTCGATACAACCTGGTGGGCAATCCGCGTTTTGAAGATGTTGGGATTGGCCAAGAAAGTTGTAATGGCTCCTGTGCAGGTGAAAAGTGAGTAAGCGTCTTTAAGGGAGCAATTAGCTGCTTTTACGAAAGTAGAACGACTGTGCTGACCCTTGGTATCAAACAGATTCAACGACTTTAGAAGAATAGAATACACTCTCGTTTAGATCTCCGATTTCTTGAAGAAGTTGGGGATTTTCACCTTTAAAGTGATGTCAGTTCGATGAACGCTTCGCTTCGCTTTTAGATCCAGGAACGCCCCCTAAATCCCCCACGAGTGAGGGACTTTGAACCAGAATTCCTCTCTTAAAGTCCCCCAAATTGGGGGGTTGGGGGGCAAAAGCCGTGAACAACGAAGCGGAAAACCTCTCATCGAATTCACCTTTAAAGTGATTCAAATAACGTGTCGATGAAGTTTTCTCGCTTCATTATTGGGGATGAATCGTTGAGGTTGAAAGTTCGGCAGTCTCGCAGAATTGGGGTTTGGGGAGCGAGTTCAGACCGTTATTCAGCAAGGTCAAAGTTCTGGGAAACGTCGATCGCGCCAATAACTTCCCAAATCTGCCCAATTCAGGGACAATCAAAGCGATAATCTGTAGCAACTTTCAGCAATGGACTCACAAATCGCGCAGTTAGTCGTCAACGGTATCTCGATCGGGACAATTATCGCGCTGTCTGCGGTGGGTCTGACGCTAACCTATGGCATTCTTCGGCTGTCTAATTTTGCCCACGGGGACTTTATGACGCTGGGTGCTTACATTACTTTTGTCCTAAACACGGCGGCAGGGGTGAATATCTGGTTGGCAATGGGGATTTCATCGATCGCAACGATCGCTGTCGCCCTCCTGACCGAAAAGATTCTCTGGGCCCCGATGCGAGCCAAAAGAGCCACTTCTACCACACTGATTATTATCTCGATCGGGCTGGCCTTATTCATTCGCAATGGCATTATTTTTATTTGGGGCGGCAGTAACCAAAGGTATGATCTCCCCGTTGCCGAAGCGCTTTCTTTTTTAGGAATTCGCATTCCTTTTTATAATCTTTTAGTGATTGTGTTAGCAGTCATTGCGATCGCGGCCCTGCATTATCTCCTGCAAAACACCAAAATCGGTAAAGCCATGCGAGCCGTTGCCGACGATATCGATCTGGCCAGAGTCACCGGAATTAACGTTGATCGCGTTGTGCTTTGGACGTGGGTCATCGCAGGCGGAATGACGGCCCTGGGAGGCAGTATGTTGGGCTTAGTCGAAGCGGTGCGCCCCAGTATGGGATGGTTTCTAATTTTGCCGCTGTTTGCGTCGGTCATTTTGGGCGGAATTGGTAATCCCTATGGGGCGATCGCGGGTGCCCTGGTCATCGGCATTGCTCAAGAAGTTAGCACCTACTTTTTGCGCCCCGAATACAAACAGGGAGTGGCCCTTTTGATTATGGTGCTGGTATTGTTGGTGCGTCCGCAAGGTTTGTTTAAGGGGACGATGTAGGCGGATCATGAGGTCGCCCTTGAAGAATCTATATTACAAATTCAATTACATCGTCCCGATGAGGAGCCGCTTATCCGTTCAGTTTTTTGGCCAGCAGTTGATTGGTTAGTTTGGGGTCAGCCCGTCCGCCTGTTTGCTTCATGACTTGACCCACAAAGAATCCTAACAGCTTTGTTTTGCCACCGCGATAGGCTTCCAGTTCTTTAGGATTGGCAGCAATGACGGCCTCGATCGCCGCTTCGATCGCTCCCGTATCCGAAATTTGCACCAGTCCTTCTCGTTCGACGATCGCCTTAGGTGAGCCGCCTTTGGTCAGCAGTTCGGGGAGGATGTCTTTGCCGATTTTGTTGCTGATCGTGTTGGCATCAATTAGAGCGGTCAATTCTGCCAGAGCGTCTGGGGTGAGCGGCAGATCTTGAATGCTTTTCTTCTCGGTGTTGAGATAGCCGCTGATGTCGCCCATGATCCAGTTTGCAGCTTGTTTGGGATTGGCCTTGGCGGCAACGGCCGCTTCAAAATAGGCGGCGACATCTCGATCGTCCGTCAACACCCGCGCATCATAAGCCGACAGCCCAAACTCATCTTCATAGCGATGGCGCTTTTGATAAGGCAGTTCAGGCAATTCATTGCGCCACTGGTCTAACTGCTCAGATGTGACTTCGATCGGGCCCAAATCCGGCTCAGGAAAATAGCGGTAATCGCTGGAGCCTTCCTTGATTCGCATACTGATCGTGCGTTGTGATCCTTCTTCCCACAGTCGCGTTTCTTGAAGGATCTTTTCTCCGGTCTCGATCGCGGCAATTTGTCGTTCAATTTCGTATTCGATCGCACGTTGAATGGCATTGAACGAATTCATATTTTTGATTTCGACCTTGGTGCCAAACTCGGCTCGACCAACGGGACGCACTGAAATATTCACATCGCAGCGCAGTGACCCTTCTTGCATGTTGCCATCGCTCACGCCCAAATAGCGCATGATTCGCCGCAGTTCTTGAGCATATTCGGCCGCTTCTTGCCCCGATCGCAGATCCGGTTCTGACACAATTTCAACTAGCGGCACGCCCGCCCGGTTGTAATCGACGAGCGAATAGGTTGACCCAGACAGTCTATCGCTGCCGCCATGCACCAGTTTTCCAGCGTCTTCTTCCATATGCAGTCGAGTCACCCCAATGCGTTTGCGAATGGGCTTGCCCTCTGCGTCAGGCAGTTCGATCTCTAGCCAGCCATGTTCGGCGATCGGCAGGTCAAATTGAGAAATCTGATAATTCTTAGGTAGGTCAGGATAAAAATACTGCTTGCGATCGAACTTACTATAAGGTGCAATCTGACAATTGAGCGCCAGTCCCGCTTTGACCGCATACTCCAACACTTTCTGATTGAGCACAGGCAACACCCCCGGCAGTCCCATACAGATTGGGTCAATGTGAGTATTGGGGTCGGTGGTAAATTTTGCAGAGCTATCGGAGAAAATCTTGGTTTCAGTGCTTAACTGACAATGAGTCTCTAGCCCGATCACCGCTTCATACTGTGTTTTGGTTGGGGCAGCAATGGTCATAGAATCCTTCCCATATCGTGAAAGCCATACACTATTATTGTAACTTCAAGCGTGAGAAGGCTCTTCAACCTCTGACCCTCATACCTCATGCGTCTCCTAACGTTTCTCACAAAATTCTGCTTAAGATAGTCAATAGAACCGACACAGAAGGGTTTAATAGAAAAGTTCCCCACTTCTGACTTCCACGGGAATTGAGGAAGATCCCAATGCTTGTTTGCCCTCAGTGCCAATTCGAAAATCCTCACACTAACAAGTTTTGTCAAGAGTGCGGAAGTTCTTTGACCGAAAAAGCTTGCCCTACCTGCGGGACGATCGTATCCCTGAGCGACCAGCGCTGTCTCAAGTGTGGCACCGTCACCGGAACTCTCTGGTGGGCGATTTTGTCAAACCCGTTGGATCAAACGCGGCAATCAGACTATCTGGATGTCGATCGTCGCTATCAGATTCTTGAACCCTTGCCCGATGCTCCCTCAGCCGTGAAGGTTCTTGATTTGCAGCCGCTACAGCTATCACCTCTAGAGACGCTGATTGCACCAGTGGAGGATATCTCCGAGCCTCAAGCTGTTGATCCCAGTGCAGAAGCGTTGAGGTCGGTGATCATTTCGCCCCAGGTTCAGCTTTATCTAGACGTGCGATCGCAGATCAATCAGACCATTCCTCAAGTCCACGATGCCTGGAAAACGGAGCATCAAGAAGTGCTGCTGGTCGAAGATCGCTCTTCCTTGCCGTCTCTTGCGACTTACCTCAAGTCACAGTCTGCCATTCCGCTTCTGCAAATTTTGCACTGGTTTCACGAGATGCTGGACATCTGGGACGCTCTGGAGCCATACCACGCTCGTCAAAGTCTGCTGGACTTGCAAAATTTACGCCTCGACGAAGACCAGGCACTCTGTCTGCAATGGCTATCTGGGGAGTCAGAACCCGCACCCAACCTGCAAAATTTAGGAGGAGTCTGGCAATTTCTCTTAGAGCAACTTTCTCAAACTCAATCGGCCGCTCTGCATCTGCTGGTTGTAGACTTGCAAGTCGGTAAACTTGAAACAACGGACGTGCGATCGCGACTCGAAACGATTGCCCACGATTTTCAAATCAGTCTTACGCAAACCGAAACTATGCCTGACCCCCAAGAGTTTTCGCCTGATGACACGACCCTGCCGTTGAGTTCCGACGAAGACGGGGACGACGATTTTGCCCAAGCTGTGACCCTGCCTCCCGACGTTGAAGAGGACTCAGATGGGGACGATATGCCTACGATCGTTCTGCCGATGCAGCTATTCAGTCTGGATGATGCCGGACGCACCGACATTGGTCGCCAGCGCGATCACAACGAAGATTGTTTTTGCATCAATACACGGGTGATGAAGGCGCAACTTCCGGGAGGTAAAACCGTTCGGGCGCGAGGGCTATACGTGCTTTGTGACGGAATGGGCGGTCATGCCAGCGGGGAAGTAGCCAGCCAGTTGGCGGTAGACACCCTCAGAGAGTTCTTTCAAGACTTCTGGGAAAATGACGCGACGGGGCTACCCTCTAAATCGGTGATCCAGGAAGCGGTGCAGTTGGCAAATAAGGCGATTTTTGATGTCAACCAGCAGAATGCGCGATCGGGCAGTGGCAGAATGGGCACCACAATGGTGATGATGCTGCTTCACGATACCGAAATTGCGGTTGCTCATGTAGGAGACAGTCGGCTTTACCGCTATACGCGCAAACGACAGTTAGAACAGATCACTCTGGATCACGAAGTTGGACAGCGAGAAATCCAGCGAGGAGTTGAGAAAGAAATTGCCTACGGTCGCCCCGATGCTTACCAGTTGACTCAAGCGCTAGGGCCGCGAGATGAGCATTTCATCAACCCCGATATCCAGTTTTTAGAACTCAATGAAGACACTTTGATCATCCTGGCTTCTGATGGCTTAACGGACAATGATTTGCTGGAGAAACACAAATTGACTCACCTTGATCCCTTTATCAGTTCACAAGCCAGCCTGGAGCAAGGAGTGGGTCAACTTATCGATCTTGCTAATGAGTACAATGGTCACGACAATATCACGGCCGTCGTGATCCGTGCCAAAGTCCGACCCAATTTGGATCATTTGAAGTAAAGCGTTCTGAGTTCTAGTTTTGATCGATCCGTTCTATTAACTCAAACCTAGAACTCAACTTTTTGTCGTAACTTTTTGGAGTATTTGGCGAAAGTAGGCTTACTTTTTTATTCTTCGCACAGAGTTGTTAAAAAACTCATGCTGAGGTCTACTAATCTTCTTCCCAGCTATCAACTGATAACAGGTCACTAACAGGGTCTTGCATGGTGAAGTCAAACGCCTGGAGTTCTTGTTTCCAATAGGCCCATTCGTCTCCATAGAGTAGGGCAATCTTCCACAGGCTGTCGCTGGGTTTGAGCAGTTTTGAATCGACGAGCGATCGCACCTGGCGTTGCAGCTTAACCATCGGGTGAGCTACTTGTTGAGTCATACCGTCTTTGATCATGATTAGGTTGTGTAAAAATCTAAGTCAGCCTTCTAAAAGTTCCTGAGCAATGCGTAGGTAGTTGCTTAATCAGAAAGCGGCTTTTCAGCTTCTAATGTTAGCGTATTTAGTGAGCTTTGTGGCAAGTAATTTTTTTTGATCCGCACCTTTAGATCCGTTGATGAATCTATCTGTAATAATCGTGAAAAATCACGGATAGTCTAGCATCTACAGGAAGAAGGATTTTATTTACTCAGTCACATAGCGTACTTCTAAGCTTTTTTGTCTAAGTCTGCTAATGGCTCTGCAATCGTTAAGGGTAGCGCTGTGGGTCAAAGGTGAGTCAGACTTTTTTTCGTGGCTGAGATAGTAGGGTGAATAGCTTGAGCGATCGTATCGTGAATCTAAATTACAATACTCAGCAACTCAACTGACTAAGATAAAAAAACGACCATCATCTACTGACAGCCGCTTGTAAGTTCAGGGAATGATTTAGGAAATTTAAATTGAGTCTAGGCAACCCCTACTAATTTGTGTTCTGGATTCATTTGTAACACTGACGACTCAGCCGGAATGATCGAGAAATCAATGGCTAAATGTGGATCAACGCCTGATGCGGCGGCTAGATAGCGTTCTGCGATCGCATTCACAATCGGCATCTCTCCAAAGGCTCGGCCATCGACTGATCGGATCGGCGTAATCTCAGCCAAAGTCCCCACCAGCGCCATCTCGTCTGCAATGATCAACTCAGTGCGATCGATCGGCCGCCGCTCAAACGGAATCCCCATTGAGTTGCACAACTCTTCTACAATATCGATGCTGATACTTTCTAAGGCACCTTCCCAGGCGGGTGGCGTAAACACTTTGCCATCGCGCACAATGATTACACAAGAAGAAATGCCTTCAGCGACTCGCCCTGCCTGATTGAGCAAAATCATGTCAGAATAGCCGCGATCGCGTCCTTCAATCTTCACAAATCGCGCTACTTGATAATTTGTGCTGGTTTTGACTCGACAGGGAAGGGCGAGATCGGTGGCTCGTTGCCAGGGGCTAATGCCAACATCCATTGGGGCCGGGCGCTCTTTTGGGGTGTGGTAGGCCGTCAACACTAGATTAGTCGTGCTGTCTTCGCCCCAGTGGCCTTCGTCTCCATAGAGTGTGGCGCGTACCCACATATTTTTGTCGTGTTTGTAGAGTTGTTTTACCAGTTCGTGAGTAGCCTGTTCAAATTCTTCGTAGCTCATTTCAAAAGGCATGTACATGATCTTGGCAGAACGCAGCAAGCGATCGTAGTGTCGTCTCATCGCTACAATGCCAAAGCTGCCGTCAGGTTGCCAATAGCCTTTTAGACCTTCAAAAACATTTAGCCCCCGCAAGACGGCCTCGCTTGAAATGTGAAAAACAGCCTCTTCCCACAGACAGACTTTCCCGCCAAAGTAGACGTATTTGGGTTTCTGTAGCTTTGTTGATAAGGTCATAGGGTCTGATTCCTTCAGGTAAACAGGAGATGAGTGAACCGGATTGTAAAGCTGAAAAGAGATCGTCCTGGGACACTGCTCAAACAAAAGGGGGGCTTTTGAGACATTCGCTGGACTGGCAACTCTGAAAGGGGTCAAGTCGTCTGGTTGGGTCTAGAGGTTAAGCACTCCAAAAAATCCTCCGAGTTTCTCCGCAGAGGGGGAGTTAGTTAATTACTCCGTATCATAGTTACGCCAGAATAATTACTGATGACTAAAGTTGAGAACTTTATGGAATTCTTAAGGAAAACCTAAAATTATAAATTTATTATTTCTCACAAGTTGAATTAGGCAGAAAAAGCAACTTCTAAATTGGATGAACTGCTTGCAAAATATGGCTTACTCAATCGTTTTTTAACTGCTCATCCATTCGTATTTGTCTAAAAAGGTCATAGATTAATAACGATGTTTACTCAAACAAAAATGTACTCAATCAGGCAAGAATGAACGCTCAAATTTCCATTCTCTTGCTCTAATCAGCTTTTACAACTTCTCAAGTCTCTATTCAAAGCGTCCCTAAAAGCGATCGATCGCTAAACTGCGATCGTCGGCATATCAAACCGAATATTGGATTGTCTGAAGCGATCGAGGGCCTCACCAAGACGATCGCAGTCCGCAATCAAGCTAATCCGCACATAGCCTTCGCCTCCCGCTCCAAAGGCGTTTCCAGGAGTCACGACTACACCCGTTTTCTGCAACACAGACAGCGCAAAATCAGTCGAACCCGTACCTGGAGGACAGGGAATCCACAAATACATCGTGGCTTTGGGGGTAGGAATCGACCAGCCCAGGTCTGCCAGACCTTTGATCAAGAAGTCTCGACGAGTGCGGTAGCGATCTTGCACTTCAACCAGGTACTTGTCTGGAAGCTGAAGGGCTGTTTCTGCGGCAGTTTGCAGCGCGGCAAAAATTCCGTAATCCAGATTGGTTTTGAGCGTGCGTAAGCCTTGAATCACATGCCGATTGCCGACGACAAATCCGACGCGCCAGCCTGCCATATTGTAGGTTTTGGACAGCGTATGAAACTCAACACCAATTTCTTTGCCCCCCGGAATCTCAAGCAAGCTGGTGGGCTGATAGCCGTCAAAGGCTAATTCTGCATAAGCCTGATCGTGGACGAGCAAAATCTGATAGCGACGGGCAAAGGCGACAACTTCCTCAAAAAATTCACGCGGGGCGGTGGCCGTTGTGGGATTGCTGGGATAGTTGAAGTAAAGGATCTTGGCACGTTCGGCAATGCGATCGGGAATCGCCGCCAAGTCAATCAACCAATCCTGCTCCGCCTTGAGAATCAACGGATAAATTTCTCCACCTGCGATCAGCGGCCCGCGAAAATGGGGCGGATAAGACGGACTCGGCACCAAAACGACATCGCCTGGATTAATATAAGCCAGCGCCAGGTGAGTGAGTCCTTCCTTGGAACCTAAGAGGGGCAACGCTTCACCGTCAGGATCGAGATCCACTGCATAGCGACGACGATACCAATCTGTAATCGCTTTTCTAAAGCTGGCAGTGCCTTCAAAGGGAGGATAGCCGTGATTTTTGGCATCCTGAAGGGCCGCGCTGGCCGCCTCAACGATCGGAGCCGGAGTCGCCCCATCAGGATTGCCCATTCCCAAATCAATTAAATCAACCCCTTGCGCTCGTGCATTTGCTTTCAATTCATCCAGCCGCGCAAACACGTAGGGAGGCAAAGATCGCAGACGATCGGCGGGGGTAATCCAATTTAGGCTCATGATCAATGGGTGAGGAGTGAGGAGTGAGGAGTGAGGAGTTAACGAAAGGGGTAACTTACCCAAACTGCCTGTCTGAGTTAGGTATTTTAACCTGGAATAGATCCCGATCGACCATCCTCACGGCTCACACTTTTCTCCTCACTCCTCACCCCTCTCTCCTCACCTCTTCCACAAGGCGCTGTTGTTGAAACCATTGCGGCCATCAGTTGGGCTGGAGTCACGCTAAAGGGTAGACGATGAATGTCAGAAGTCTCGGCGCAAGCGATTTCGGCGGATTTTTGAAGGGCGGCGATCGTTACGCTTTCTAGTCCCAACTCTGTCAACGTTTGTGGCAGTCCAATTTCACGGTAAAACTTCAACAACTGCTGGCGGGCTGTGGCGGCTAATTGGTTGCCCTGGATCATTTCTTCGAGACGAAGCTGTACCAAAATCCCAAACGCAACCTTTTCACCGTGTAGGGTTCCATGACTTTCGAGCAGGTGCGTTAAGCCATTGTGAACAGCATGAGCCGCGACGGTTCGACATTGTGCGCCGCCGATTCCCCCGATTACGCCCGCCATCAAAACGGAGGCATCGACGACTTCGCGCCACGGTTCGCTCCCTGGTTGTTGGAGAGCGATCGCTGACTTTTGAAACAAGATATCTCGCAGCACTCGCGCCTGCTGGACGGCAGCAATCAGAAAGGTTTTTTCAGAGTGACCGCTACTGACCGAAGCCTCATACCATTTGGCGATCGCGTCTCCAATCCCGGCAACCAGCGTTCTTTGGGGTGCAGTGGCGATCAGGTCATAATCTAGAATCAGTAAGTCAGGACATTTTGACAAACTCACGTCATACAAAAACGCCCCTTGTTCTGAGTAAATGTTGGAGAGGGCAGTCCAGGCGGCACAGGTAGCCCCGGAAGTTGGAATCGTGACGATCGGCAATTCACCTTGAAAGGCTAGAAGTTTAGCGGCATCCAACGCTTTACCGCCGCCAATTCCAATAATCAAATCAGCTTGATGATCAATGGTCGCCTGTTTGAGAGACAGAAGCGCTTTTTCGCTGCAATCTGCGCCATAAGAAGCTTGAGCGATCGACAGCTTTTGCGCCTCCAAAACAGAATTGAGACGAGGCTGGATCACTTCTAACGTACGATCGCCTCCTACCAATAGCGGACGAGATCCCAATCGAGCGATCGTTTTACCCATCTGCTCCAACGCTCTTACCCCTCGAACGACTTGAGCAGGAGCGATCGCCAGCGAAATCAAAGAATCAGTTTGAGTGGACATTTGAGCTTAACGAATCACAAAGACAACGGTTTATGGTTGAGATTTTTGGAAGGGCTAAGGATCGTGAATTGAATAAGATCGATAATTGCCTGGTTGCTTCGCCCCCTAAATCCCCCATTCTGGGGGACTTTGAGAAAGAAGAAATTCTAGAATTTAAGGCAGTTTCGCGGTTCAAGATTTAGGGGGCAGAAGCCGAATCAAACGAAGCGAAACCGCGAGAATTACAGGTTGTTTAATTCACGATCCCAAGGATTAGAGTTTCAAGCTTTTGCCTGCGGGAGTTGAGCCAGGTTTTCGCGGTAGATCTTAATGGTCGCCTGATCATCGTCTCGAACGGACAGCGATCGCTGAATTTCTCCGATAAACAACGGCTGAGACAAACCTTCTCTGGGATGCAAAATCGTCCGCGCTCGAATCAGCAGGCGATCGGCTCCTTGAGACAAGCGACCTGGAGAATACAAATCGGCGGAGGCTTGACGCAGGGTGGCTTCTAACTGCGGCTCCGTAACCGTCGGCGGCACAGCAATCACCACAACATCAGCCGACTGGTCATAAATTCGAGAATAATGCACCGCACCCGGAATCGACGGACGCGCATGGAGACCCAAACTCAGCCCAAAAATTCCCGCCGTCAAAACCCCCATAAATCCAGTAATCCCCACCAATCGAAAGCGAATTCCCCATTTGAACAAAAAGGCCATCACAGTCAAGACCGCCAGCGCGATCGTCAAAATTCCTGCCCATTGGGTTCCGGTAATCAGTTGTTGAGTTTCAAACATGGCAAGGCGTTTTGAGGGTTAAATTAAGCTTGAATTTGAGGCTATTCGTTGCTGACAGCGACAGGCGCGTTTGAAGCTTCGAGGGCAGCTTTCATCGTATGCCAGGTCAGCGTTGCACATTTGATTCTGACAGGAAACTGAGAAACGCCCTGCATAACATTGAGCTTGCGCTGCTCCGTCGGAAATTCAGCTTTGCCCAACATCATATTTTGAAAGCGCTGCACCATTTCTAACGCTTCGTCAGTCGCTTTACCGCGCAGAGCCTCCGCCATTAGATCCGCCGATGCCATTGCGATCGCGCAGCCTTCTCCTTCAAATTTCACATCCTCAATGCGATCGCCCGTCTCATTAAGCTGTACGGTTAGCTCGATCGTATCTCCACAAGAAGGGTTGTGTCCCCGCTGTTGACGGTGAACCGGATTCGTCACCCCTTTGTGTTTTGGCTTCTTGTAGCGTTCAAGAATGACCTGTTGATAAAGGTCGCGCAGGTTCCCCAAAGTCATGGCTTGGATTTGTAAATGGATGGTTCATCTTTCTTCACTCTAGAAGTTTTTGAGCCGTTCTGTCATAAATCGCGCAAGAAAGAGACATTCGACCAGAGACAAAGAGAGACATTGGAAGTTAGACCGGAGACGTTAGACCGGAGACGTTAGACCGGAGACGTTAGTCCAAAGTCCCTTCTGTCCAAAGTCCAAAGTCCCTTTTGTCCAAATTCTACAAACCCGATCGCTATCTAAATTTGGTACTCTATCGAAATAGTCTTGGGGAAGAGAGCGTGGATATTCAAATTGGCAGGGGCAAAACCGCTCGTCGAGCATACGGAATTGACGAAATTGCGCTGGCTCCAGGACAGCGAACCCTCGATCCAAAGTTGGCCGATACTCGGTGGAAAATTGGCGGCATCGATCGCGAAATTCCGATCATTGCCAGCGCGATGGATGGAGTCGTCGATGTAGAAATGGCCGTCTTATTGTCAAATCTGGGAGCATTAGGCGTTCTCAATTTAGAAGGGGTACAGACGCGCTACGAAGACCCCAACCCGATTTTGGACGAAATTGCATCAGTCAGCAAAGACGAATTTGTCACCCTGATGCAGCGACTCTACGCCCAACCGATCAAACCTGAACTGATCGAACAGCGCGTCCGAGAAATCAAAGAGCGCGGTGGCATTGCGGCCGTTAGTGCGACCCCGGCGGGCGCGGCTCAGTTTGGGCAGGTCGTCGCTAAAGCAGGAGCCGATTTGTTCTTCATTCAGGCAACGGTTGTCTCAACGAACCATTTGTCTCCTGACGCGATCGCTCCCCTCGATCTGGCAAAATTCTGTCTAGAAATGCCGATTCCAGTCATCCTGGGCAACTGTGTCACCTACGAAGTCACGATGAATTTGCTCAAAGCAGGTGCGGCTGGCGTTTTGGTCGGAATTGGCCCCGGTGCAGCTTGTACCTCGCGGGGCGTTTTGGGGGTGGGTGTCCCGCAGGCAACGGCGATCGCAGACTGTGCGGCCGCTCGTGATGACTACTTCCGCGAAACTGGAAACTATGTGCCAGTCATTGCCGATGGCGGCTTGATCACGGGGGGAGATATTTGTAAATGTATCGCCTGTGGAGCCGATGGTGTGATGATTGGTTCCCCGTTTGCGAGAGCCAAAGAAGCGCCTGGTCGCGGATTTCACTGGGGAATGGCCACACCAAGCCCTGTTTTGCCCAGAGGCACTCGGATTCGAGTCGGCACCACAGGCACGCTAGAACAGATTTTGCGTGGCCCGGCTCAACTTGACGACGGCACCCACAACTTTTTGGGCGCACTCCAAACCAGCATGGGCACTCTTGGCGCAAAAGACCTCAAGGAAATGCAGCAGGTAGAAGTGATCATTGCCCCCTCACTACTCACCGAAGGCAAGGTGTATCAAAAAGCGCAACAGTTGGGGATGGGGAAGTAGAGGATGAGTGTCAATTCGACGCTGAAAGTTCAAGCTTCTTTGCCAAGTTCTAAACGAATTCTTAAGAGTTTTTTCAGTCTTGGCTGGAGTGACTGGTAATTCCAAATCCGTCGTCTAGAATAGAGAAAGCGGAGACGCATGTTTCCGTTCACTCCTCACACCACACTCCGCCTGAGCTTCGGTTCGGGCGGTTCCTTTTTAAACGGAGTAAGGGATGGGGAAGGGTGTGACAGAAAAGAAATTAGAGAAATCTCGACAGTTAAGACTGCAATAGAGGTCAGCTTTACCCCACACGCTGCACCCTAACCCCTCTTTCTCAATCTTCAGGATTGTATCTATTTATGTATGGCGTGAATTCTAATAGCCCCGTTATTGCTATGGTAGAATTTCGTCGAATGATATATTAGGCAAGGATTTTCAGGCATGTCAGCAGCCGCACAAGTCACAGATTCTACGTTTGATCAAGAAGTGCTTGAGAGCGAAGTTCCGGTATTGGTAGATTTTTGGGCCCCTTGGTGCGGCCCCTGCCGGATGGTGGCTCCCGTTGTCGAAGAAATCGCAGCGCAGTACGAAGGCAAAATTAAGGTTGTCAAAGTGAATACAGATGATAACCCCAGTGTTGCCAGCAAGTATGGGATTCGCAGCATCCCCACGCTGATGATTTTTAAGGGTGGACAGCGGGTTGATATGGTGGTGGGTGCCGTGCCCAAAACCACTCTGTCAAATACGTTGGAAAAGCATCTCTAGTCGCTTAATTCGCTCCAGGTCGCCCCTGTCCGAAGTTTCGTCAAACAAATCGTTACTTTACTCGCTTGTCCGTCATTTTCTTTAAGCATTGAGCATTTGAGAAAACTCATCTGCGATCGGGTGAATTGACGCTTCTGGTCATCAGGTAACTTTGCTCTCACTGCGCCTCAGCTTTCGGGTTTTGGGGCGTTTTTCAATGGAGAAGCTCAACCGATTTGCAGAATACCGATAGAATAGAATACCCGGTTTGCAGGTAGTGTTTATGGCTTCCGATCGCTCCTCTCATTCCATCGAGTCTCTTCAAGCAACGGTGAATGATCTGTTTACTCAGTTGCCTCAGTTGCGGAATGGCGACTTGATTGCTCAAGCGTTTGCGACCATTGTACGAATCGCTGGGGATGAGATCGATCGCCTCGACTGGAAGATGCTCAATGCCTCGCTGCAAGATATGGAGCGGGCTTTCAGTACGTTTTATCCCTATCGTCACGTTCGCAAGATCGCAATTTTTGGCTCGGCTCGCATTTCGTCAAACACTGAGGAATACGAGATGGCTCGTGAGTTTGCCCGCTGTGTGACGGCTCAGGGCTATATGGTGATTACGGGAGCAGGCGGCGGGATTATGCAGGCTGGCAATGAAGGGGCTGGGGCCGAGAATTCATTTGGTCTAAACATTCAGCTTCCGTTTGAGCAGGGCGCAAATCCCTTTATCGAAGGCGATCCGAAACTGGTGCCCTTTAAGTATTTTTTCACGCGCAAGGTGTTCTTTCTCAGAGAGAGTGACGCGCTGGCGCTGTTCCCAGGCGGGTTTGGCACGCAGGATGAGGCGTTTGAATGTCTGACGCTGACGCAAACAGGCAAGTCTGCCCCGGTGCCATTGGTATTAATTGACAAGCCTGGTGGCGACTATTGGCACGATTGGGCGACCTATATCGACAAACAGTTGATGAATCGCGGCTTGATTGGGGCTGACGATCCGAGTCTATACACGATTACGGATGACCTGGATGTGGCTTGTGACGCGATTTCTAGTTTTTATAAGGTCTACCACTCCAGTCGATATGTGGGCGAAAAGCTAGTGGTGCGCCTCAAGTCAGAACTGCCTGATGAGCGGGTCGAGAAGCTAAACGATCGCTTCTCTGATATTCTCGTGTCGGGCAAAATTGAGAAAAGTCGAGCGCTGCCTCAAGAAGGTGAAGATGAGACTTTGGAGCTACCGCGTTTGATTCTTCACTTTAACCAGCGCGATCTGGGCAAGCTGTATCAGTTTATCGCCGCGATCAATCAATTGGGAACGCCGCTACTGTCGCCCGAAGACTCGGCCCATCCCGAAAGAAAGTAGGAGTATGGGATGTGCTGTGCCCCTAACGAAATCCAGGTTCAGCGGGTACTTTATTTGCGCGCTAGTCCCTTAGCTGCTTTGAGGAGAACGATCGCTTTCTGACAAGTCATTCTGAGGAATCTGTGTGTCGGTGAGATGCTTTAAGCCCCAAGCCGTTATTACCTTTAAAACAGGGCGCAAACTTTTTCCCTTCTCGGTCAGTTGATAGTTCATTCGGCGGGAATGGTTACTGTAAGGCTGCTTTTCTGCTAACCCTAATTCTTCGAGCAGCTTGAGGCGGTTTGCCAAGATGTTCGTTGAGATGCCTTCAGGAGAGTCCAAAAACTCTTCAAATCGCTGCTTTTCAAAGAACATCATGTCTCGGATCACTAATAGCGTCCAGCGATCGCCAATCAGATCCAGCGTACAGGAGACAGGGCAGGTAGAGCGTCTGGGTTGGGTCATGGCTTAGAGCAAGTTGATTACTTGCATTTTACAAGCGATGCCTGCTAAAGTGCCTTCTAACTTGCAACTTAAGAGGTAAGGATGGACACAGCCAACCAGAAGCAGCCGTTTGAGGTTGAGATCAACTTATCGGTTAGAACCTACGATATTGACTTTGCAGGTGTTGTGAGCAACATCGCCTACGTTCGCTGGTTAGAAGATTTGCGCCTGGAGATGTTAGCCCACCATTTTCCATTGGATAATCTACTCAAGAGTGGCGTTGTCCCTGTTATTGTGCAGACAAAAATTGATTACAAGCAGCCCATCAAACTCTTTGACATTCCGAGCGGCAAAATGTGGATCAAGACGATGGAGTCCTTACGGTGGACGGTGAATGCCGCGATCGTCGTCAATGATAAAGTCGCTGCTCTCGGTGAGCAAGTTGGCATTTTTGTTGATGTGCAAAGCTACAAACCAATCCGCGTGCCACAAGGATTAAAGCAGAAGTATCAGGAGTTTGTCGCCTAAACAGCGCAAGATTTTGGTTCGTCAACGTGATTAAATCAACGACTTATCGCACTCTTACAAATCCAGCTTTGGCGATCGCCTCCTGTCCCTGGTCGGTCAGTAGAAAATTGGTGTAGGCTTCCCCTGCCTGCTGTTCGGCTTGACCGTTTTGCTTGATCACGACAAATAAATTGCGCGTAATCGGGTAGCTGCCGTTTTGAAACGCTTGTGTATTGATTTGGTTGCGCTGACCGCCCGGACACTGCGCCAAAAAATTGCCCTGATAGGGAGCCACAAACTGAGCGGCAGTCCGTCCGATCGCCAACGGTTTGATCGTGCATTGTGGAACCACTTCGGGCGCAGATGCAAAATAGATGCCTCCCGGTGTCGCCGCCAATCGCTGAAGGGCTTGAGTCGTGGTTGAGACAATTTGCACATCGTTGGCAAGGGGCTGACCGCCCAAAATGGTTTCGATGAATAGCTCAACAGTGCCGCCAGAGGTCGCCGATCGAGAAAACGGAGTGATTGCTAGATTGGGGCCGCCTAGTTCTTGCCAGTTTTTGACGCGGCCGCTGTAAATTGATTTAAGTTGCTCAATCGTCAAATTTTGCACAGCCAAACCAGGATTGACAGCCACCGCAACGCCATCGATCGCCACAGGAATCTGTTTGAGCGTAAAGCCGCGCTGTTGGGCCTGCTGATACTCCGTTTCTAAAACCGGACGCGAGGACTGCGTAAAGGCAATCTGCCCATCTAACAGCATTTTGATCCCCAATCCAGAACTCGGCGGACTGCCCACCGGATCGACATAGCGCAAGCGAAATTCAGGTCGTGTGGATTGAATAGCGGTATCGATCGAGCCGCGAATCGGTGCCCAAGACGTACTGCCTCCATAGCTAAACAGCCCCGACGGAACGTTCTGAATCTGAGAAAAATTGGCGGCTCCTGCTTGCCCAGATGGAGTACCAGGAGACTGATTAGGGGATTGCTGCGGGGACGAATTGGGCGATTCTTGCGGAGTCAACTTGCCGACATCCACACCCGATCGCTGCGTAAACCACCAAAAACCACCGCCCAACAAACCAGTCGTAATCAACAGCGAAGCAATCAATACTGGAGTTTCGTTCTTTTGAGACATAAAATCATTGCTCAACGAGCGATAGGAACAAAATCAAATCCTGAACCCGATCGATTACCGGGAGAAACTTTCACTAACTGAATGCCCGCATTGCGATCGCCTGATGGCAAAAACCGCACCGCGCCCGATGCCCCCACCGCCGAAAAATCAGCAGCCACCAACGCCGCCTGAATCCCCGATCGCGTCTGACTTTTTTCTAGCGCGCCTGCAAAGGCTTGAACGGCATCATAAGAGATCGCCGATCGCCAACTCACATCTCCTCCCCAAAGCTGTCGAGATTTGGCAGGAAACGCCGACCCCGGATTGCCGTCAATATGCCAGGGCACCGCAACGACCATCCCAGTTGCTTGCTGTCCTCCCGCCTGGAGCATCTTGGGCGAATACACATCATCTCCTCCCAAAAGATTAACCCGTTGCTGGGCAGCGTCAACCACCTGAAGTGCTTTATTCAATGTCCCGGTGTTGGCAGCTAACATCAGCACTTTGACACCCTGTTTGAGAGACTGGTCGATCGCTCTAGACGCGCCAAAATCACCAGAGGACAGATCATATTCGCCAGACACGGTGCCCCCACCCAGAGAGACCGCGGTGACAAACTCTGACTTGAGAGACATGCTGTAGTCGCTTTGAGAATTGAAAAAGACGGCAAAGTTCTTTTGCTGCAACGTTTTGAGGGCGTAGTCTGCCAAGGCTCTCGCGGCTACATAATCGCTGGGCACTGTGCGAAACACATACTTGCCAAAGCCAGACAGCTTGACGGTACTGCTGATGGGTGAGATGCTGACGAGCTCTCCTGCGTTGTAGACGCTGCCTGCTGCCAAGGTGACATCGCTGGCATAGTGCCCCACCACACCGAGAATTTGAGGGTCTTGCACAAAGGTACTGGCGATTTGTCGAGCGATGCTGGCACTGTTGTCATCGTTGGCGATCGCAACTTTCAACGGCACCCCCTTCACGCCGCCTGCTTGATTGATTTCGGTTTGCGCCTGGGCTACTCCTCTGAGAATTTCGGCTGCGCCATTGGAATCAGTCCCGATCGGGACGGCGACCGCGATCGTATAAGCCTTGTTGTTGGCGATGCGGGCATTGTTGAGATAAATTAGCGTCTCTGGGGCATTGCGAGATTTTTGCAGCGCCGATTCAAATAAGGTCACTGCTTGGCTGTACTGTTGAGCTTTCATCGCCCCGGTGCCCGCTTCTTTTGCCTGAGAAAACGCGGGGTTGTCCGATCGCTCTTCTAAAAGAATCTTCTCACCCTGACTAATCCGGTCTGAAAGGGTGATCGTGGGTGCCCCGTTGCTGAGTCCAATGGTTTCCCCGGTGCCCGTGTCCGTTTTTGGGCTAAACCGTTGAGAAAACCACCAAAATCCGCCACCCAGCAGACCTGCCGTAATCAACAGTGAAAGAATCAGAACGGGCGTTTCGTTTTTTTGGGACATCACATTCAACCAGTAGAGAGCAATCAAACTTAAAATTTAATCGGTGCAAACTCGTACCCTTCTGACTGAGCGCCCGGCTGCACCCGCACCATAATTGGGGCACCACTGCGATCGCCCGATGGCAAAAACTGAATTTTTCCGGTTGCTCCCATTGTCGAAAAATCTGGATTTGACAGCGCTTTTTGCAATCCGTCTCGACTGCTGTTTGATTTTAAACCTGCGACGATCGTCAACACCGCGTCATAAGACATTGCTGTTCGCCAGTTGACTCGCCCGCCCCAATACTGATTGGCACTGACCGTAAAAGGATTGTTGGCAATTGCATCGGGATGCCACGAAACGGGCAACACCAACCCATTTACGTCTGCCTGTCCCAGTTTGAGCGTGTTGATCGTATACATCGTCTGATTGCCCACTAATAGCAGCCGACCTTGATTGGTTCGGGCCACATTGATAGCAGCATCGAGTCTGTCCACTTGAGGAGCCAACAACAGTGCTTCTGCCCCACTGCTGACTGCTTTGGAGACGATCGCGTCTGCTCTAAAGTCAGGGGCCGCCAGATCACAGCCAATATTGACAAACCTTCCCCCGTCTGCCGTCATCGCTGAAATCATGTTGTTTGCAAAGGATTGACTATCGGGTGATTTGGAGTCGAGACAGATGGCGATCGCGGTTTTGCGGGCCGTCTTCAGCACATATCTGGACAACACATCCGCCGTCAGCCGACTACTGGGCACCACGCGAAACACATAGCTGCCGATTCCTGAAATGGCATCCGCCGAGCTAGTCGAGGTAATCATCGTCAGCTTTCCCTGTTCATAAATTGGGGCAGCCGCGATCGACGCATCGCTAGAGTTATGTCCCACGACCGCTAACACGCTGGCATCCTGGACGAATTCTGCGGCGACCTGTTTGGCGATTTCAGGATTGTTGTCGTCGTTGGCGATCGCCACTTCTAAAGGGATCTCAGCCCGTCGGTTTAATTCATCTTGGGCTTGAGCGACTCCTCTGAGAATTTCTTGAGAGACGTTAAGGTTGCTGCCGATCGGGGCGCTGACAGCAATTTTGAGCGGAGATTTTCGATCAAGCCGCAGTTGAGCATTATTCAAGTAAATCAGCGCTTCTGGATCATTACGATTGTCTTTGAGAGACGCTTTGAGCTTAGTCACGGCTGTCTCATAATCTTTTTTGGCAAACGCCTCAATTCCAGTTTGTTTTGCCTGACTTGCGTTGGCAATAATCAACAGTTTGTCACCCAGACTGACGCGATCTTTTGATTGGAGGTTGCTTCTGACTGAGGGCGACTGACCTGGCGGAGAAAACAGTCCTCTAAACAACCAGAATCCTACTCCCAACAAGGTTGCTGTGATTAGAAGTGCCAAAACCAGCAGCGTCGTTTCGTTTCGTTTAGCCATGTCGCAGACCTCGCCAGTCGTCTTTTTACATCTCTCCTCTAGGAGAGCTTTTATGCAAATCGACTTATAGACTATGGCTTCAGTAGCAGATCCGTAAATTCCTCAAGACTCTTTACTGAATCGTCAACGTCTAAAGAATATTGCTCAAAAGTTTATAAATCAGGCGAAAAACGGCTGTGACGGCGATCGCCACCAATCCCCCAAAGGCGGCCAAGATCAACACGCCCTCAAATCCATTTAACGACAACAATTTAAGCGCCGTAGACAACCCTGGGAAAATCAAAAGTACCGCCAGCGTAATCGCAATCAAAATCAGCAGATCGACTTTTTCAATAATTCGTCGCGACTGAGCTAGAACGAGAATGCCCGACAGCACCAGCCACAAACCCGCATTAATCACAGGAGACAGGGGAAGGCTAAAGAGAGCGATCGCCAACAATCCTCCCTCAAATCCAGTGAATGCGGCGTTGCCCAAAAGCTCCAAAGTCGAGAAACCGGGAACCGATCGAGGGGGCGCGATCGGAAGTGGCGGAACGGCGGGCTGAATCGGCAGCGGAGCAGATTGCTGAGTCACCACAGGTTGAACGGGCTGCGACTGAACGGGCTGCGGAGCCACCGGGGGAACAACAGGGTGCGATCGTGCTGTCAAAGCCTCCAGCACTTCGGCGGCCGATTGATAACGCTGACTGGGCTGCGGCAATAACAGCTTATTTAACACGCTGGCCAGACGGGGGCTGGGTTGGGCGTAAACTTGCCACTTCCAAACATTTTTATAGGCATCAAATAATTCTTTGGTTTGCTTGCCCGTGAGCAGCATGATGCAGGTGACTGCCAGAGCGTACAGATCGGTCGAGGGATAAACCTCGTCTCCAGCAATTTGTTCGGGTGGGGCAAATCCTAGCGAGTAGATGCCCGTCGAAGCTTTGCTGCCTCCAGCGGCTTTGGTGGCAAACTTGACAGCGCCAAAATCAAGGAGATAAAACCGTCCGTTGCGGTGGCGCATGACGTTGGAGGGTTTGATGTCGCGATGAATGGAGCCGTTTTCATGGACAAATTGCAGCACCTTGAGCGTTTCTCTCAGCACCTCTAACACGTCTGCTTCTGAGAATTTGCCCTTTTCTGCTAACGCTTCTTCTAAATTCTTGCCGTCGATAAACTCTTGAACGAGATAGAAAAACTTGTCTTCTGAGCCTTTGTAGGGATTGGGAACCGCCAACTCAAAATAAGCAAACAGATCGGGAATCTGAGGATGCTGTGATCCAAGCTGTTCTAGCACTTCGGCTTCGCGCTCAAACAAATCTTGCGCCGTTTGTAGTTGAGTGGGTGAGAGTTGTCCCGATGGCTGAAACTGCTTGACTACACATTGTCGCAGACCCGGAGTGTAGCGATCGCGCGCCAAAAACGCCGCCCCAAACCCACCTTGACCCAAAAGCTTAGTCGGCAGATAGCGACCCAAAAGAATTAAGGGCATCCCGCAGTGGGTACAAAACTTTTGCTGTACGGTCTTTAGCGTGGTGGAGTCGTCAAGATCGCTAAAGAAATTAATCGGTCTTGAGCAGCCGGGGCGTGTGCAATGAAGCTGCATAACTGCGGTGTGGAAGCATCCAATTCTAACTTAGCTTACCAGGGATGAAACTGGCACTATTTTTTAGTATTAATCGAGATCGGGCGTTAAGCGATTTTGATTGGAGGCCTGAAGCATTGCCCGCAGGTTTTGCGGTTCTGGATAAGGACTTTGTTTGCGCTCAAAGGCGACAGGCTGGTTGGTAAATTTGGGTAAAATTTCTCGACAAAACGCCTCGGCAGCCTTGGATCGATAGCGATTGGGGTTGATGATCACTGACAGCATTCGTTTGACGACGACATCATCAATTTTGGCGCGGTGCAGCATTCCCATTTGCAACTCTTTCTCGATCGCTGAGATCGACACAAATGACGCACCCAATCCGGCCTGAACGGCATTTTTGATGGCTTCGATCGAGTTCAGTTCCATTTCAATTTTGAGGCGGCGGGTTTCGATGCCACATCTAGCCAACACCTGATCGATGACTTTGCGAATGGTGGACTGTGAATCCAACGCGATAAACTGCAAGCGATACAGGTCGTCTTTCTGAATGACTTCTGTGCGAGCCAGCGGATGCAACGTCGGCAAAATTAGGGCCAGTTCGTCTTCGGCGTAAGGGATAATCTCTAACGTGTCTTGCAGTTCGGGAGAAATTTCGCCTCCAATGATCGCCAGATCAATCTGCCCGTTGGCTACGCTCCAAGAGGTGCGTCGAGTCGAATGCACATGAAGCTGGACGGCCACATCGGGATACTGCTGGCGAAACATCCCAATCATGCGCGGTAGCAAATAAGTCCCGGTTGTTTGGCTGGCTCCAATAATTAGTGAACCGCCCTGGAGATTTTGCAGATCTTCTAGTGCCCGACAGGTTTCTTGACAAAGGGTGAGAATTTTTTCACCGTAGTTAAGTAAGAGATGTCCAGCTTCGGTTAGTTGCGCTCGTCGCCCTCCGCGATCGAACAAAGGCACATCCAACTGGCGCTCTAGATTTTGTACCTGGAGACTGACGGCGGGTTGAGAGACATATAAGCTGTCAGCCGCGCGTTTAAAGCTCCCCTCGCTGGCGATCGCTTTAAGAATGCGTAACTGATCCAAAGTAAAAGGAAGGTCAGACATACGGCTAAACCTGAAGTGTGTAAGGAGCCTGAAATAAAAGTTGACTCAAATTGAAGTTTAGAAAGCAACCTGTGAAAAACCCCCGATGGCAATGTAAAGACGACCAAAAACATCACCAATCCATAGAATCTCCCTAAAAGAAAGATGTGGCATGTATTGTACAGAAACGTAACTTAAAGAATTTATGAAACAGGAAGTGATCTGGGACTTTCTGAATTTACCAGGAATTGCCGGAATTGCCCTAATGGATGGGCGGCCCTTTGCGAGCAACTTAAAGCAACCCCCTGCGGGTAACTCACAGAGATCACAATCTTTTTTTTATGGAAATGATCAGGCTATTAACTTTCAGCAAAAAGAAGCCCTGTCACAAGGTATCCTACAGGTTGTTGAAACGATCCCCGATGGGTTTGAGTCTTTTGAATTAAAGTTTTTGGAGTATCAAGCTTACATTTATAAGCTGCAATCCGGACGAGTTTTGCTGGTGTTGGCGCGTCGAGATTTAGATTTTTTAGCGTATTCAAGGGCGATCGTTCCTCTGCAAGCCTCAATCGAGTCAGACTTTGAAGGGACAATCAGCGTTTTGCACGCGATCGCAGCAACCCAAAATTCACTCGCTATCGATCGGCGCGTGACCCATTCTCCTCTGGCCGCGGGTGTCGAAACCGCTGTAACAGAGCAAACTATCATTACTTTGCGCGATCTACTAGCGGCATTTAATCACCTCAACACCTTTACAACTCAGTTTTTAGGAACGGCTGTCATTGTCAATTACTTAAAAACGACTCGCCCTGACAGTGAATGGTTGAGCAAATTTCAGATTGATCGAGCCGCTCATATGACCTTTGTGGGCGAAGTAACGGACGCTGTAACTGACCAGCAGCACCAATGGATTCGTGATTGGGTGGCGGCTTTTATTCGTCGCTGTTCTCAAGTTGTGCGAAATTTTGGTGCGATCGTCGAACAAAACGCTTTTGATGCTCAACAAAAACTTCTGCTGTTAAATTAACGTGAATTCGATGAAGTCTTTCGCTGCGGTTAAAAATCCAGGCAGCCCCCTAAATCCCCCAAAATTGGGGGACTTTGAACTGAAATTCTTGGCTTAAAGTCCCCCAATTTTGGGGGGTTGGGGGGCAGAAAGCTGAATCACGAAGCGGAAAAACTCCTATCGAACTGACGTTAAACTAACGTGAATTCGGTGAAATCTCTCACTACGGTTGTCAATTTGATCTGCTTCCTAAAGGGGCTAAAAGTCCCCCAGAATGGGCAACTTGAAGGGCAGAAGCGCTTTCTAACGAAGCGACAAACTCAATCGAACTGACGAACTCACATTTCCTCACGCTACCTACTTAACCTACGATGGCCAAAATTGTCAGACTCGAACCGATCGCCCAGCAAACTTCTGTCGAAACCAACGGCAACCTGCTTTCGGTGTTGATCAATAAAAATTTAGACGTTTTGAGAGAGTGTGGCGGCCGCGGTATGTGTGCGACTTGTCACGTCTATGTTAGAGAAGGCATGGAGTCTCTTTCGCCCGTCAACCGTCGAGAACAGCGCACCCTAGAAGTCATTACCTCTTGCAAATCCAACTCTCGCCTCGCTTGTCAGGCCTGTGTTCTCAAAGATGGAGTCGTCGTCGAACTGCCCCCCGGCATGTATATTAACTCCATCAAAGACATCGAAGACCTGATTGGCCGCCGCGCCGAACAAGACCTGCTGCACCCCCTGACCGGACAAGTTTTGGTCGAATCTGGAAAACTGATCACACGATCGATGCTCAAAAAAATCCAGGACACCACGAGCTTTAACGTCTCCAATTATTTCTCAAATTCATCTGGCAGTTAAGAGGAGCAATCAAAAACTGAATGGCACCATTCGTCAAATTTAGAAGATCAGTCCGACCGAAACCTCCTTAAACTCCCCTGATAATGGGAAATTTGAACAGAAAGCTCACATCGTCTATAATTCACCTTTGGTTTCAGGCTTCACCGCTCACGTTCTCGTTACCGCTCTTCCAAATCTGGGAATGCTGCGTACAAAACCACCAATTCCGAGAGAAAGTCACATGTTGAGCCAGATGCAGCGCTTGAGTTTGGAGGCAGAAGGCCGGTACGCCACTGACGAAGAATTGAGCTTTTTGACGGATTATGTGCGATCGTTTGAGTTGCGCGTCCAAACCTACCAAAAACTTCAAGGCTGTGAGGCGCTAATCATGCAGCAGGTGCAAGCCAAAATGCAAGCGATCGACCCCGCTCTTTTTCGCAGTGGCAATGATGACATCACGATTAAATGGAAGCGAGATACTTTGCGCGTGTTGCGATATTCGGCAGTTGCGATGCTGGTAGACGACCCGGAGACCCTGAGAGAACGGTTTTTGTTTTGGTTTCAAACCATTATGCGAGCCTTTGGCGCTCAACGAAGCTGCAATGTCACCTACACTGTGATGCAGGAAGTCGTCAAACAACACCTCAGCCCCGCTCAAGCCAACGTATTCTTGCCAATCTTAGAAGTCAACCGTCGAATGCTGGGCACCGTCTAGCCGTTAGTTCTCAATCACCAAGGGAATACTCAACCCAATCACTCGTTTCACGGTCATGTCAGCCATTTTTGACTGTGATTTGCGCCCCCACTAGACTTTGCAGGAGAAGATGATGGCGACTGCTCTTTTTAATCAAAACCCCGCGAAACTCAAGAACCCCAAACGCCACAACCACTACGGTTTCAAAGACTTTTTTCAATTTGACCCCGATCGCGGCAACATCATCGACTGGAATGATAGCCAAAATGTGTTGACGACTGAGGACTTTATCATCGGTCTAGTTGAGGGATTAGAAGAAGAAGTCGGAGACGCTTCGGCGGCGACAATGTACACGATCGGCTGTGAGTGGGGTCAGAAGGATGCGTTCTTTTTTGAGAAGTGGTTTGAGAAAGAATACGATCGCAACATGCGTCAGACCAATCTGATGTTTTTGCTCGAAACCTGGTGGTGGCCGTTTACCTCTCAAGGCTGGGGTCGCTGGGAAGTCGATATGGGCGATCGCAAGCAAGGCTTTATGTTCATCAACGTTTTTGATTCCGCTGTGGCGAGAACGCTGGGCGATGTGGGCAAGCCTGTCTGCTATCTTTATGCGGGACTGTACGCTGGATTTTTTACCGAATTGGTGAAAAAACAACTCAGTTGCATTGAGATTCAGTGTTACTCGATGGGCGAGACTTACTGTAAATTTCTGCTGGGCGGCCAAGAACGCATCGATGCTGCTTCATTTTGGCTCAACGAAGGAGCGACCGCACGAGACATCGAAAAGCGGCTGCGGGCAGGAGAATTGCAATGAGTGCTGAAATGAGTGCTGGATCATTTCCCGCTCAGGGTCAGAATTGGCTGGACTCCTCCGTTCAAGAATTCTTCAAAACCTGCAATTGGGATGACCACTCGATCGCCGTACAAGATATCCAATTCGCGTCACTCCTCGACGAAAATATTTCTTTGGAGCTTACGCTAAGTGTGGGTCAGTTTTTTGCAGCGGTTAACTGGGAGGGTGCAAGTTTCAACAAAGCGCCTTTACCCATTGTCGAAGCGCCGATCGCCTCAGACTCAGACGGCACATTCACGCTGACAGACTTTTCAGATCTCTTTGGCTAGGTTCTAAAACTGTTGTTGAATTTTATTTTTTGCTATGCAATCTCCGATCGAAACTGTGTTTGACGAAGCCGAAAGTCGCTACCTCAAAACAGAGGAACTGCGAAGCCTGGGTAAATACGTCGTTTCTCTCCCCGAACGGATTAGCGCCTATCGTGCCCTGCGTGACCAAGAATTGACGATCATGCAGCAGGTGGCAGACCAACTTCAACTCAAACTGCCCGACACCAAGCTAGACGTTTTAGAACGCAGTCTCAAAAATGGCATTCTAGTACTGCGCTATTGTGCAATGGGCATGTTGTTGGCCGATGAAAATTTTGTGCGATCGCGTCTCCTCCATTGGTTGAGCGATTCAGTTCAGCTACACAGCACCCAAGCGATCGACACCACCGTTTACTCACTAACCTTCCAAACCCTCAAAACCACCCTCACGCCCAAACAAATGGCTGCCCTAGAACCCTTCTTCACCCTCGTTCAAAGCGCCTTTACCCAATCTGACCCAGACGAAGATCTCCTCACGATCGCGGGTATGTTCTAAAAAGCGTGAATTCGATGAGGTTCTTTTGCTTCGTTGCTCTGCGCTTCTGCCCCCCCAAGCTGCTCACTCTGGGGGACTTCATTTAGAACCAACTAGAACAGTTACTTTCATCCCTCATCCCTCATCCCTCATCCCTCACTCCTCATCCCTCCCTCCCTCACCCCCCATGATTTCTGTTGCCGACCTCCTCACCTCCGATCGTCTTCCTGCCAACTATTACGCCAATGAAGTCTACGTCCGAGGCGATCTAGAAATGGGGCTGCTCGAAAGTCGTCGGGGCGATCGTCTGCTGGCCCTGCCCCAAACCCTGCTGCAAGCCATTTATTCTGGGCTGACCAAAGAGACGGGACAGGCTTCTAAGCTGGTGTTGTTTAACTGTGGTCGCTGGTGGGGCAAAAACTTTTACAATCGCTTTCGAGAAGAGTTGTCTGATTACTACGGGACACCGCTCAGTGACATGGTGATGGCTGACTTTTTGCAATCACTCAAGCAATGCTGGATTACCTATGGCTGGGGCAAAATGGACTTAGATCAGACGCACCACCATCGCGGCTTTTTGATCGTTCAAACCTGGAATTCGCCCTTTGCTAATCAAGCCCCTCCGACTGGGTTGCCCGTCTGCTTTCTCGAAGCGGGGATTTTGGCTGCATTTTTTAGTCAGCTTGCCGGGAGAGAATTGTACTGTGTGCAGACAAGCTGTGAGTCAATGGAGGCAGACTGCAATCGCTTTATCATCGGACTCCAAAACCGGGTAGAACCGGCCGAGGCGCTCGTCGAAAGTCATTTAGATCACGACGCTATTCTGCTCAAACTCTGCGGGTAACTCGAAGAGACTAAGTTCTTTCGCTTCGTTGTTTGGCGCTTCTGCCCCCCAACCCATTCTGGGAACTTTGAGATTAGAGTTTTGCATCTCGTACTGTTGCGTCTCGTACTGTCAAATATTCTGATTTTCGCTCCAACTCTCAGATTTAAAACGCCCCCTATCGTGTGTCACAGCCAGAGTTAAATCGATCGAAATATCGCCTCCTGGGATTGGTTGGGCAGGGGCAGTTTGGTCGCGTCTATTGTGCTATTCACCGCAAAACTGGGCAGATTGTTGCGCTCAAAGCGTTGGAGCGATCGCGCTTTCCGACTCGACAATTTTTGAGAGAATTACGCTTTCTCACGAGTTTGCAGCATCCGCATATTGTGGCGTTTCAAGCGTTGGAGCATGTAGACGATCGCCGCTATCTGGTCATGGATTATTGCGAAGGAGGGACGCTGCGATCGCTCATGGAATATCGTCTGCATCCCGCCTTGAGTGTAAAACTGGTGGCCGATGTGTTGAGCGGACTCGACCACGCCCACAACAATGGGGTTATTCACTGCGACATCAAGCCAGAAAATATTTTGCTCAGTCTGCAACCGATGGGTTGGTCTGCCCGGATTTCTGATTTTGGCATTGCTCGTCTCAGCCAAGAACTCGAACAAAACAGCAACGGTCTGACGGGTTCCCCTGCGTATATGGCTCCAGAGCGATTTTATGGGCAATATTCTCGATCGACTGATTTGTATGCGATCGGGATTCTCCTCTTTGAGTTGTTGGTGGGGCATCGACCGTTTTCTGGCGTTCCTTCAGAGTTGATGTCGGCTCATCTCAATCAATCGGTACAGATTCCAGATTGTGTGCCTGCTCCGTTGCAAAGTCTTTTATTAAAGTCACTGCAAAAGCTTCAGGCACGACGCTTTCATTCGGCGGCTGAGATGTTGTCGGCGCTCAAATCGGTGCTGCAAAGTTGCCCAGAGTTGAAAATTAACCCACGGTCGCCCAACTTTTCACTCCTTGCTTCTACGAGCGTTTTGTTGGCGCATCCTCTACAAAGTTTGCGGGAGGAGATTGTGCGGTATCCGATCGAGCGTCTGGCTGTGATCGAGTCTTCTCCGATTTCGGGGTACGATCGCTATTTGAGTCGATCGTCGAGAGCGTTGACCGTCACTCAGCTAGAAAGGGGCAGTCAGATCTGGGGTCGAGACTATCCCAAAGGGCTGCTGTCGATTGGTCGTCAACGAGGTCAAGAAGGGCTACTAACCCAATTGATTGAACCGATTCGAGAATTACTGATTCGTCCGCAGGGCTGTTTTGTGGTGACGGCGCGATCGATCACCCTGCTCCCATCTCTTAAGCCACTTATTCAAACTGATCAGCCGTTGGTGGCAGATATTGAGGCTCAGGGGCGCTGGATTGCGGTGTCATCGGAGACTCAGTCTCTCAAAATTGGGCGGCTCCCTGACTTTAGAGTGACTGATCCGCCGATCGCTTGCTCTGCAAACCTCTTCAAACTGATTGTTCTGGATTCTCGCCATTTGGTTGCGATCTCTCGCGTCTCGGCGGGGACTCATCTAGAATTTTTTAATCGTCGTAGTCAAACGATCGGTCAGGTGTCTCTTCCGGTTCACCTCGATCACGTCATTTTGGGGAGATCATCTTACCAACTGGCAGCCATCGAACCCAACCATCCCAGATCTCTGTTGTTAATTAACCTCAAACCGTTGAGTTTGCTACGAATCCCTCTCAAAATCAAACCGAAATTTTTGGCAGCGATCGCCGAGGGCTACAGTCTCATCGATGAACAGGGACAGCTTGTATTAATCGACCACAGCGGACACGGACTCAGCCGCATTACAGGATTAACGAACCCTTGCGCGATCGCGTCTTTTGGTGAATCTGGCTTGCTGGTCGCCACCTGGCATCAAAGACAAGGCAAACTGCACACGCTCAACCTCAAAGCCTTTCTAGACTAGGGACTCAACAAAAGATGGTCTGACCTGTAAGCTAGTAGATAGTGAGAAAATTCTGATTCCCCCTCGCCGTTTTCGCGTTATGACGTTTGACTGGCTCACTCCCAGCCATTGGATAATTTTTGGACTGTTAACTGGGTTTGCGATCGCTCACAGCGGTTTGGCGGCTCTGCGCCCCTGGGCCGAAAAGCGAATTGGAGCAAGGTTTTATCGAGTGCTATTTGCGATCGTGAGTCTCTCGATCGCCGTTCCTCTAATCATTTACTTTTACAATCACCGCTACGATGGGTTACAGCTTTGGCAAGTTCAGGGCGTTCCGGGTGTGCAGAGTTTTGTTTGGGTTCTCTCTGCGATTTCGTTCTTCTTTCTCTATCCGGCTACATTCAATCTGCTTGAAATTGCGGCCATTCAAAAGCCTGAAGTGCATCTGTTTGAGTCGGGCATCATTCGGGTCACGCGCCATCCGCAAATGGTGGGTCAGGTGATCTGGTGTATTGCCCACACCCTATGGTTGGGGACGACTTTTACAATCGTGACCTCGATCGGGCTGATCTTGCATCATTTATTTGGCGTGTGGCATGGCGATCGTCGTCTCAGCGCCCGGTATGGAGAGGCGTTTGAGAAAGTCAGGGAGCGGACATCTATTATGCCGTTTGCGGCTATCGTGCAAAAGCGTCAAACCTTTGAGTGGAAAGAGTTTCTGCGTCCTTCCTACGTGGGGGTCTCCATTTTTATCGGATTACTTTGGTGGGCCCATCCGATATTAGTTGATGCAACAAGCCGCGTACCCTGGTAGGATGATCCCAAAGCAATAGTAAACAGCAATAATAAAAAGAAACTATGCGGTCTTCGATCAGCGAACAGGTGTTTGTGAAGGAAGTGCTGGAATCTTCAATGCCCGTTATTGTCCATTTTTGGGCACCGTGGTGTGGCATTTGTCGATTGATTGAACCCTCGTTGGATAAGCTGCGATCGGATTGGAATGAGCAGATCAAGATCGTTGGCATCAATGCAGACGAAAATCTCAAATTGTCCAGTGGCTATCGGATTAAAACATTGCCAACGGTCTTACTGTTTCGAGAAGGTGAGTTGTTGCAACGGTTTGACAGCTTCCACAATCGCGAGGAGCTTAAGACTGTGTTGCTAAAAGTAATGTCTATGGCGGCACGAGCCGAGATGCCACGGGCGATGTAGTGCAATTAGCTTAAATCTAGCTGGCGGTTCAAACTGCGTCGATAAGAACGAAGTCTACATTCGCAAACCAGGAAATCCTTTCAATTCGTGAAGAAAACTTTGTTGGTAGCCCTGTTGAAGGCACCTGCGAAGCTAACTTCATTCACTAGGTATTGAACCCATGACTCTAAGGATCGTGAATTAAACAACCTGTAATTCTCGCGGTTTCGCTTCGTTTGATTCGGCTTCTGCCCCCTAAATCCCCCAAATTTGGGGGACTTTGAACCGCGAAACTGCCTTAAATTCTAGAATGTCTGCTTTCTCAAAGTCCCCCAGACTGGGGGATTTAGGGGGCGAAGCGATCAGGCAATCATCGATCTTATTCAATTCACGATCCTAAGCTAGACGGGTGGGAATGAATGCGATCGCTAAACCTGCCCCATTCCCGCTTATTTCACTGACTACTCAGAACTATCGACTATGGGCAGCCGCAGAGTTTTGAGGAGGTTGGCTGGCGATTTCAAGCAGCCCTGGAGAATCAATAAAGCCGTAGTAGAAGGAAATCGCCGCGACGATCGCATGAAGCCAGACATCGTTGCCAAAGATGGGTATCAAGCCAAATCCTGTGCTAAATTCGGGCACCAGTCCAAAGGCGGCCAGCAGCCCAAAAAAGAAGGCCAATCCGCGCCCATAGATGCGAGATCCACCCAGACCGATCGCTGAGACGAGTCCCAAAATTCCCACAATAATGTAGATGCCATTCTCAATTGGGTTAATCGGAAACAGCCCAAACAAATAGCCCAACTGTACCTCAACGCCGCCATGCGCCTCGATCACATTGATGGGGTGCTGCAAAGCCGGGATGAACCCTAAAATTCCAAATACGATAAAAAAGATGCCAGTGAATAAGGCAAAATACTGACCTGGTTTCATGTTCTTCATACGATCACTCCGATGTAGAAATAGAGCTTTTTGCAGGCTCTACCGATTTCTATTTCAGATTAAGCAATCACTGTTTTAGCCTCCTCTCCTTAATGGAGGATTTGAGAACTAATCCCCATTTACACATTGATGGCAAAGAACCTTAGACATTGGATAGCAGACTCTAAACTCTGAGAACTATAGCAATCCCAAATCATTCGTGAAATGCAGAATTGATCGTGCCCCCAGAATGGGGGATTTAGGGGGCGAAGCGGACTGGAACGGAGCGACAAAAATCTGTTTATGACTCATTTAGGATTGCTATATTTAACTTCTCCTAAGTAGCTAGGTGCAATTAAATATAAAACGCTCCAAGGAGTACTCCCCTATTT
>NZ_JBJPHT010000056.1:0-47987 GCF_052939475.1 Phormidesmis sp. 146-20 | reverse complement strand
CTAAAAGCCTTCTCTTAACGTAAATTCGATGAAATCTTTCGCCAGGTGATCGCTCCGGGCAGCCCCCTAAATCCCCCACGAGTGAGGGACTTTGAATCAAAACTCTTGTCTTTGAAGTCTCCCAGAATTGGCAGTTTGGGGAGCAGAAGACTTGAGCAATGCAGCAAAACAACTCATTCAAATTCACGCCAAAACTTCACGCTAAACAAGGTCAATCTCTACCGCTCAACATTCAGCAACGCCACCTCTTGCAACGTGCCCAACAACTCTCTAACGGTGAATGGCTTTGACAAAAAACGCTGCACTCCCGCCGCCGCCGCTTCCCCGATCATGCTCTTAGAAGACAAGCCGCTCATCGCCACAATTTCTATCTCAGGATTCATGCGCTTTAGGATAGCAATCGTCTCTGGCCCATCCATCACAGGCATCATCAAATCGAGCAAAACCAGCCGAATATCTTGAGAATGTCGGGCATACAGGTCGATCGCTTCTCGTCCATTCGTCGCCGTCAACGCCTGATACTCATAGCTTTCGAGGGCAATGCGCGTACTGTCTCGCACGGAGGCTTCGTCATCCACCACCAAAATCAGACTATATGCCCCTTTGCGAAGCTCTGAATCATCCTGCGATCGCGCCTCCCTAACCATCACCGCAGGCAAAAACACCTTAAACTCTGTGCCTTTCCCTTCTTGACTACTGACCGTTACAAATCCACCGTGACTTTTGACAATTCCGACCACCGTCGAAAGCCCCAAACCCGTCCCTTTTCCTAACTCTTTGGTTGTAAAAAATGGCTCAAAAATTCGCTCTAAATTGCTCTCAGGAATGCCCATTCCCGTATCGGCAACGCTGATCACAATGTAGGGGCCAACTTGCGCTTCAAAATTCAGTCGCGCGTCGTTTTCGGTGAGCCATTGATTTTGAGCAGAAATCGTCAGCAGCCCTCCCGACAGCATCGCATCGCGCGCATTTACACAAAGATTCATTAGCACTTGATGCAGTTGAGTACTGTCACCCGAAACCGTCCACAAATCTTTGGGAATGTGGGTACAAACCGTGATTGATTTTGGAAAAGTTTCTTGAATCGTTCTCTCAATTTCTCCGATCAGATGTCTCGTTTGCAAGACCATACGCCGACCTTCGACTCCGCGCGTAAAAGACAACACCTGTTTGACCAGATCCGCTCCCCGCTTGGCATTGGTTTCGAGAAGCTGTAGGAGAAGCTGACTGCGATCGTCCAGATTCTTGAGCTTGAGCGGCAATAGCTGAGAGGCAGCGAGAATGGGTGTGAGAATATTATTCAAATCGTGAGCAATGCCACTCGCTAGTGTTCCAATACTTTCTAAACGCTGTGCGCGAAAGAATTGTGCTTCCAGTTGTTTCTTTTCGGTAATATCAGTATCAACTGTGAGAATTGACTTTGGTCGCTTGGCATCATCTCGTACTAGCGTCCAGCGACTTTCGACGATCACTTCTTGACCAGATTTAGTAATCTTATTTAGTTCACCAATCCATTCACCTTTTTCTAAAACAGTGTTCACGGCTTCTTTTAGCTGCGATGACGCTTTGCGATACATTAATTGGTTGACATTTTGACCGATCGCTTCTTCCGCTTTCCATCCAAATAGCCGTTCTGCGCCTTTGTTCCAGAATACAATTTTGTGTTGTAGATCGCGTACCAGCATTGCATCGGTTGTGATCTCTAAAAGGGCGGCTTGTTCACGAATTTTTTGTTCGGCTCGCTGTCTCTCAATGGCATATCGTAGCGATCGCGCCAGCAAATCTCCGGTGACTTTTCCTTTGACCAAATAATCCTGTGCCCCTTCCTGCATCGCTTTCAACGTCAACGTTTCATCATCCAACCCTGTGAGAACGACGATCGGAATCGCAGACACCCGTTGATGAAGTTTGAGAAAGGTTTCTAGCCCCAGGCTATCGGGCAGCGTCAGATCGAGAAGAATTACATCAAAGCTGGCGATCGTCAGATGATTGATCGCCTCATCCAATCGAGCCACCTGAGTCACAACAAATCGATTAGAAGATTCCTTCAAAATCTCCAGTAGCAGCCGAACGTCCGCAGGATTGTCTTCGACCAAGAGCACTTGAATGGGTTGTTCTGCCATAATTCTCACTCTGGTGGGAGCTTGACGATCGTGAACCAAAAATCTTCGATCGATTGAACAATTTTAATGAATTGATCAAAATCTACAGGTTTAGCGATATAACAATTTGCACAGAGGTTATAAGCTTTGATGATGTCTTCTTCTGCCTGAGAGGTCGTAAGAATGACCACTGGAATTCGCTTTAATAACTGATCCGCTTTGATTTCTTCCAGCACTTCTCGACCATCTTTTTTGGGTAAGTTTAAATCGAGCAAAATCAAGTCTGGGTGGGGCGCTTGTGCATAACTGTCTTGCCGTCGGAGAAACGCGATCGCTTCGACTCCATCTTCGACAATGCTGAGATTGATGTGCATTTTGCCGTCTGCCAGGGCAAGTCTCGTCAAGTAAGCATCCCCAGGATTGTCTTCGACCAGTAGCACTTGAATCGGCAGTGTGGTGATCATGGCGGTTTTTCTCCTCGATCGGGCAGTGTAAAACAAAACGTCGATCCCTCTGCGGGGGCTGACTCGACCCAAATCCGGCCACCGTGACGTTCTACAATTTTTTTGCAAATCGCCAACCCGATTCCTGTACCGGGATACTGACCGCGCGAGTGGAGCCGCTGAAAGATGACAAAGATGCGATCGTGATATTGCGCCTCAATGCCAATTCCGTTGTCGCTGACCGAGAAAAGCCAGTCTTGATCCAACTGTTCTGCCTTGACCAAAATTTTGGCAATGCCTTTTCCCTGAAACTTGATCGCGTTGACAATCAGATTTTGAAAGACTTGTGTCAGTTGACTTGCGTCTGCCATCACGTCAGGAAGGCGATCGTACTTCACAACCGCTTGACTTTCCTCAATGACGAATTGCAGATTGGCGATCGCTTGTTTGAGCGAAATGGTACTGTCAATCCATTCAAAGGGTTGCCCACGAGTACTGACACGAGACAAACTCAACAGATCATGGATTAGCGCTTGCATTCTAATCGCGCCATCGACCGCATATCCAATGAATTCATTTGCGTCAGTATCTATTCGATCTTTATAGCGTCTCTCCAGCAGTTGTAAATAGCTTGTCACCATCCGTAATGGCTCTTGTAAATCGTGAGATGCCACATATGCAAATTGTTCTAATTCAGTGTTCGATCGCAGCAGTTCCTGGCGTTGTCGAGTTTCTCGCTCTAGCAGTTCTGCTTGTGAAATGGCGATACCAATCTGGTTAGCTAACTGCTGTAATAAGTCTGTTTCAAAACTGCTCCATTGACGAGTCTCGCTGCATTGGTGCGTAATCAACAATCCCCAAAGCGCGTCTCTACACAGGATTGGGACAACCAGATTTGCCTGGACTGCAAACTGCTCTAAAAATGCTCGATGACAGGGATGAATGTTGGCGGTTTTGATATCCTCGATCGCGCTGACTCTGCCCTGCTCATATTGATGCCAATAGTTTTGTTGAAAACAAGGATTGAGAATGCCTTGCCCCAACATAAGTGGGTAGCCCGAAACCACGGATTCCTGCACAACTTTGCCTGACCCATCTGCCCACAGTCGAAAGATCACCACGCGATCGGACTGCAATAATTTCTGAATCTCCGTCACCGTAATTTGCAGAATCTCTTCAAGCTGTAGCGACTGGCGAATTTTGAGCGTAATTTCTGAAAACAATCGCGTACTCACACTTTGTCGCTCAAGTTCTTCTTCTGCCTGCTTGCGCTCCATGATGTCAATGCAAGAACCGATGTAGCCAAAAAAGTCTCCACTTGGCGCAAATCGGGGCGTTCCGGTATCCAAAAGCCAGCGATAGTCTCCGTCAGCCCGTCTCAGCCGATACTCCATTTTGAAGCTGCGGCGATCGTGAAAAGCCGTCAAAAACGTCTCCATACACCGCTGCAAATCATCAGGATGAACGCCCTCCGCCCAGCCATTGCCCCATTCTTGAGCCAGCGATCGTCCCGTAAACTCTAGCCAGGACTGATTAAAAAACGTACAGCGGGCATCCACTCCGGCAATCCACAACAGCACAGGCGCACTGTCCGCCATCGTCCGAAATCGAGCTTCACTTTCCCGCAGCGCGGCTTCGACTCGTTTTTGCTCAACGTTCGCGTCTGACAACACTTGCACATGCCGCTTTAACTCTAGCTGAGTGATCACCTGCCGCCCCAACGCCTGCAAGCTCTCTAGCTGACTGGTTGTAAAAGTACGAGGCACATCGTCCACCACACAGATCGTTCCGATCGCTTCTCCCGTCGGGGTAATCAGCGGCACTCCAGCATACGATCGCACTCCCAACGCCACGGCTCCATTGTCAACCCACCGCTCATCTGCCAGCGCATCAGGAATCACCAACACTTGACGCTGTTGCACACACCAGGGACAAAACCCCACCTCTACAGGAAGCTCGGTCACGTCTAAGCCAATTTTTGATTTGAACCACTGCCGCTTGCCATCGATGAAATTGATCAGGGCGATCGGCACCTGACAAACTTGAGCCGCTAACCTCACCAGATCATCAAATGAGGATTCAGCTTCACTATTGAGAATTTGATACTGCTCAAGGGCAAGCGTGGAGGAGTCTGATGCAGTGTCCATGAGTCGTCGGATTTCAGGTGAATGGGCTTTCGTCTCATGCCCCTTAGTTTATGAATGAACTGTAGTAATAGGAAATAGGACGTAATGAATTGCTACAAGATAGACACATTTGTAAACACAAAAACTGAGCAATCCTCTTCTCAGAAACCGTAATTCTAAAGTCTATTAAACAAGCATGATTTGTCTCTGTAATCACTGACGAGTCACAACTACGAATACCAGTATGATTAGATCACACAACACTAAGTGAACTCAAAACCTGCTCAAATTTTGTATGAACTAGTGAACAACGTATACTACGGGGCGGTTCGTGGTTCAACCTTCCGTCGAACTGTCGCGCTGCCAACCGCAACTCTAACTCTCCCGCCGATCGCAACTTCAATGTCGGTTTTCGGGTGGTGTGTTCGGTTTTTCCAGCACTCCTCTCACGTCAGAACCGAACAGAGTCCAGACCTGTTCCGGTGAGGAAGGCAACAACCTCCAAAAATAAAACCGAACCGGATAGCTTGGTAGGCGAAAGCCGAAGACTTATCCGGCTCATTGAGCTTTATCGCAGTCGAACTAATTGTGTCGAGGCGATCGCAAGTACGGAGACAATCAACGTCAGAAGGGGTTAGATACGTAGATTTAGGAGGAGCGATCGTCTGACCTTTGTCGCTGTCGAGTCAGAATGCTCATCACTTCACCAAACGAGGGCGCAGGCAGCAAAGGACTCCAGTCTGTGGCATTCGCAAATCGTCGGACGTGGAGATTTTGAATCGTCTCCGTCACACCGTCTGAGGAACCGATAATTAACACCCGCAGGATTTCAAACTCATCAGAGTGAGGAATCGCAACGTCAGGTAAAAGATCCTGAAGCGGAATGCGAAGCGAAGTAATCGTGAAACGGGGAATGGAATCGGGAAGGAAACGGCGCTGAATCAATTCTAGAAATGCGTAGGCGAAATCGCACAGCCAAAAGCCAGCGTTCAAAAGGCGCTCTGCCATGATGAGTACTCCAATTTTAAGTTTCCGAAGAAACCCAAAAAACTAGCCGCCCCGACGGTCATAACAAGTCAGAGCGGCCAAAGGAGTGATAAAATCCTCCATTAGCCCTCCGGACTGCTCTATCAGTCTCGTGGGTTAGCTGCCCTCTGTTGGTGCAAACAACTTTGGGCGGCGACAGACTAGATTTTTTGGGCGACCAGACAACTTTCCTGTGACGAAAAGATGTCCTTGATTTGAGAGAATATCTGGAATTTTGATTCTCGTCAAGTAGAGACTGCGGTAAGTTTCAACCAAAATCTGCAAAAAAACAGGGCATTGCTGAATTGTGAGATGAATTGCCCCAAACTGGAGGGAAACCCAAGGTTCAAAGTCCCCCAATTTTGGGGGATTTAGGGGGCGAAAAGATGGACACTTCCCACGCATTCATCCCTCCAATCAGCAACGCCAAAAACAGCACCGACTTAAGCAAAACTGAACGCTCGATGTCTGATTTCTATCATCAGTCGAGGATTCAAATTGTTTGAGTCAGTGCTGATTTGAATGTAAATTCGATGCAAGATTTTCGCTTCGATGTCAAGCTTCAGCCCCCCAACCCCCCAATCTGGGGGACTTTAAGAGAAGATTTTCGGTTCAAAGTTCCTCACAGGTAAGGAATTTAGAAGGTGACCGGAGTGATAATCGTAGTGAGAAACTTTGGGGGACGATCGCACATTCAGGCGTTACCATTTCCCCCTTTTCTAAGTCGGCGCTAGAGAATCAGTGAGCAACACCCGCCCGTACACGCGCCGTCCCGATCGCCAGCCCTTCCTGAAAGGCAGTCACGCCAAACACTTGATTGAGTGCCCCGGCTGCTTCGGCGGTCAGCGTTACGCCTACTTTGTCCAAAACAATGCGATCGTTGCTCGGAGTCAGCGGAGGAGTCACACCAGAAATAGCCAAATCAAACAGCGGTGCCCGAAATGCCAGACCATCGTTGACGGTGACCAATCCTGTCAAGACGGGCTTTTCGCCGAGCGTGGTGATGATGAAATCAGTGAGTTCAACCGTGGTGTCACCTGCTTTGAGCGACAAACCGCCCCGGTGAATGATTTCGGCTTTGACGGTGCCCAGGTCGATCGCGCCGCCAGAAATCGGGAACGAAACGACTCCATCCACCAAAGTACCTCTGCCCACAACGCCCGGTGCAACTTGCAGAGAAACCAGCGCATCCACGAACGTACTGCTGAGTTGAACCGACGTTCTGCCTCCGGTGAGCGGCTCAGTCGGGGCGGCCATCACTGGAGCACTCAAGGCCGCCATCAAGGAGACAACGCCCGCGATCGCTTGCAGTTTTTGATTCAAAAAGCTCATGGGACTTCTCCTAATTTGTGTGAAGTTGTAGCCTGATGGTACTGAGCGATCGCAAGCTGTCAGATCGATCTGATGTCCCAGTCCTGTTAGGAGAAAAGGACTAATCTAAATTAGGACGTTTTTCCTATTGAGTTGGGCCCTGATTTAGGCGATCTGGTCGTAGAAGTCGAACAATGGCTCAGATAAACTGAGAAGAAAACCTTCCTGTAAAATCGCTGAATGCAACCATCGAGCCAATCCTTTCGCCTTTTGCCCTATTTAGAGTGGATTTTGCTGGGGCTGATCACGCTGAATGTCTTGCTAACAGCGGCGGTTTATCCGGCTCCAGAATTCTCGGTGTTTGCAGTTTTGAGTATTGCAGCGTTTGGAGCGATCGGGTTTTATCGTCCGACGCGCATGGTTTCTAAGCTGATTTATACAGGTTTAGAATTTGCCATTATTTTAATTCCTAATTTGTTAGAAAGCCGTATTCCACCTGTTCCATTGTTGGGTCTGATTGCAGTTATTCGCGGTTGTCAAATTTATGCTCTTTGGGGTCGCTTGACGGTTGCAGGATTGACGCTTTTAGTGTTTCTATACAGTGTATTTTTTAGAAGTCAGACGATTTTGATGACCTGTCGATCGCTGGGACAAATTCAACCAAAACTAGAACAACTGATCACCAACCCATTAAATTATCAATTAAGTTCAGCGTTGTCGTTTGGCTTAACGTTGGTGTTTGCGTTCCCGTTAGTTTATGCGTTGTTAGCAGAGCGTCAGAGTCGCAGTCAGCTTGCGATCGCTCACACCCAACTTCGACGATATGCCCAACTGGTCGAAGATCAAGCCAGCCTGCAAGAACGCAACCGCATCGCCCGCGAAATGCACGATTCCCTGGGGCACACCCTCACCGCTCAAAGCATTCAGCTAGAAAACGCACAGCTATTTTTGAGAAGCCAGCCCGATCGCGCCGATCGATTTCTCAACGAAGCCCAAAAACTCAGCGCCAAAGCTATTCAAGACGTGCAAGAATCGGTGCAGGCGTTGCGGTCTGATCCCCTCGGCGGTAAGTCTTTAGCGCAAGCGATCGCCACCCTGGTCGAAGACTTTCACCACACCACAGGCATTGCCCCAGACTGCACCATTCATCTCTCACACCGACCCACGACGGAAATCAAAACCGCCCTCTACCGCATCGCCCAAGAAGCTTTGACCAACATTTGCAAATATAGCGAAGCGACTCAAGTTACCCTTCAACTACAGGAAAGTAGCAACCGGATCATTCTGCGAGTCGAGGATAATGGAAGAGGGTTTTACCCCGATCAGAACACAACTGGATTTGGGCTGCGGGGAATGCGCGAACGAGCGATCGCCCTCGGAGGACAGTTTACCCTCGTCAGCCAGCCCGGATGTGGATGTCACTTAACGGCCTCGATTCCCATTTCTTCTTTATGATTCGAGTTTTGTTGGTAGACGATCAAGCGCTCATTCGGGAAGGCCTCCGCACTCTGCTGGACGCAAAACCCGATCTGATGGTGGTTGGTGATGTCGCAAACGGACAGCAGGCCGTCGAACAAGTGGTGATTCTTCAGCCCGATGTGGTGTTGATGGATATCCGAATGCCCGTGATGGATGGAGTGGCGGCGACCAAAATGATTGCTCAAAACCATCCCAAAACAAAAGTGCTGGTGCTGACGACCTTTGACGACGATGAGTATGTGTCGCAAGCGATGCAGTACGGAGCCAAGGGCTATTTGCTCAAACACACGCGCTCTGAGGAGTTGGCGCAGGCAATTCGGGCGGTGCATCAGGGCTATACACAGATGGGGCCAGGACTATTTGAAAAAGCGATCGCCTATGCCCAATCTACTCCGTCTGCCAAAAGCCTGCCTCCAGAGCTTGCCCAACTGAGTCCCAGAGAACGCGAGGTTTTATGTCTGATCGCTAACGGAGCCAGCAACCGAGAGATTGCTCGATCGCTCTACATTTCTGAGAGAACGGTCAAAAATCATGTCACCAGCATTCTCAGTCGGCTCAACTTGCGCGACAGAACTCAGGCTGCGATGTTTGCCAGTGCTTTTTTGTCGCTGCTCAACGATTCAGAGACTCCCAAACTTTAGCAAGGATTGAGCGTTCGACAATCTGCAAGTCTAACGGTTCAAACCGCGCCTACCAGAACGAAGTCTGCCTTGCTAAAATCGCATCCTATTCAGCGAGTTCTCCAAAGCGATCGCGATACTGCTGAAGTAACACCGCCATCTCTTGACTTTGCTGCTCGGCTTGTTCGGCTCGTTGACGTTCCTGTTCGGCTCGTTGACGTTCCTGTTCTGCTCGCGCTTGTTCTGTTTCAAACCTTTGATTGATTTCGGTAAACGAGAAAAAGGGCGTTCCGTCAGGGTGATAAAGTTGCAGTTCTTCGGCCAGCCCAAATCGAATCCCTAATCGCGGACTGACCCAACCCTCGATCGTTTCGATTTCATCCAGCAATCCATCTTCTGATCGCAGCCAACCTCTGAGACGAATGCGATCGGGATCATATTCGTAGTATTCCTCTACGCCGTAGCTGTTGTAAAAAAGCAGTTTACGATCCATTTCTCGCCGCGTATTGCTGGGCGAAAGGACTTCAAATACGACTTGCGGCGGTATGTTGGCTTCTTTCCACTGTTGATATGAGCCTCGATGGCCCTTGGGTCTACCAAACACAACTAACGCATCCGGGGCAGTACAAAGGGTGTTGTTGCCCTCGATCGGATACCATAACAAATCTCCCGCTACAAAAACGGTTGCATCTTCGGCAAACAACCATTCCAGATTTTGTTCGATCACGACGATCCAATGGAACTGCTTTGTGTTGTCCGCCATTGGCTTGCCGTCACTTTCTGGATAAAACAATTCGGAGGATGTGAGGGTAGGTTGCTGGGGGGTCATTGCCAAAATCCTTGCTTGCAACTCGATCGGCTGACTTTAGTATAGAAACTTCCCAAAGATTCCTACGCGACGTAGATTTTAGGGCGCTGCTTATCGAAACGGAGGAGAGAAAATTAGACCGCCTTTGGTCGAGAGGTTGTTTTGTCCGCGCGGTAGATTGAGTTGAGTTTTGGAGCCGAGGTTACGATCGTAGATCTCGCCATAGTTGCCCACTTGTTTAATAATTCTGGCTGCAAAAGCATTGTCCATTCCAGCCCCTTTACCCAGATCCCCTTCTGATCCCAAAAAGCGCTTGATAGTCGGATCGGTGCTCTTCACCTGCTGATCAACGTTTTGAGACGTAATCCCCAACTTCTCAGCCTCAAATAGCGCATAGACAATCCATCGCACGGCATTACTCCAACTCGCGTCACCGTCTGCGATCGCAGGGGCGAGTGGCTCTTCAGACAGAGCTTCGTCCAGAATTACATGATCGTCTGGCTTGGGCAGCGTGGTACGACGAGAACTCAGGGCAGAGCGATCGGCTGTCACGCCCTCACAGCGGCCTTCTGCATAGGTGGCAAAGGTGGTGTTGACATCCTCAAACACGACGGGCTTGTAGGGAATGCCTCGCTTTCGCATCTGGTCGGTCAAATTTTGCTCAGTCGTGGTGCCTGTTTGAATGCAGATAGATTTGCCTTTGAGGTCAGCCAACGTCTTGATATTGCTGGCTTTGCGTACCATGATGCCTTGACCGTCATAAAAGACAACAGGCGCAAATTCTAGCCCAGTAGACGTATCGCGGCTCATGGTAAAAGTTGTATTGCGGCTAAGAATATCCACTTCGCCCGTCTGGACTGCCGTAAACCGTTCTTTAGCGTTGAGATTGCGAAACTCGACCTCATCGGGATTGTTGAATAAAGCGGCGGCGATCGCTCGACAGACATCCACATCCAAGCCCGAATATTTGCCATCTTGCTCAACAAAGCTAAATCCAGGCAGTTCGCCGCTCACGCCACAAATCACTTTTCCACGGCTCAAAACCGTAGCTAACCGTCCTTTTGTAACCGTTCCGCCACCTTGTCCAGTTGGGGCTTCTCCACCACAGGCAGTTAGGGGAATGAGAAGTGCGATCGTCAGTAGCCAGGTACGCCAGTGGAGCATAGGGATGAGGGATGAGGGATGAGGGATGAGAGATGAACCTGTGAGTGTTTCTGAGGTTCGGGGCTATTTTAATCGGTTTTGGGGTGTGTCCGATCGAATTGGACTTTACAACAAAAATTGAGTGGTGCTGAACGGTGGTCTGAACTCCCAACGCTCCAATTTTGAGGGACTTCCAAACTTTCAATCTCAACGATTCACACCTGAATTCAGCCATGCCCAAAAACTCAGTGGCGCTGAGTCAATATCGAGAACCCAATCAGCCCTGCTCATCCCTCATCCCTCATCCCTCATCCCTCATCCCTCATCCCTCTCTTCTCAAATCCAGCCACCTCTCCCAACGTGTAAAGGGGACGATTTTTGACTTCTTCATAGATTCGCCCGATGTACTCACCAAGAATGCCAATGCTGACAAGCTGGACTGCGCCCAAAAAGAAGATAGCAACAATAATAACCGTGATACCTGTCAGCGGAGAATGGGGAACAAAGAAACGCCAATATAAGACAAGCATTGCCATGATCAGAGCGACGAATGCTGAGAATAATCCAATATAAGTAGAAATCTGTAAGGGAACTTTGGAGAAAGAAACTAACCCATTGATTGCTAGAGAGAATGACTTGCGAAATGTATATTTCACATCTCCAGCAAACCGAGGATCGCGCTCAAATTTAATCGAAGTTTGTCTAAACCCAACCCACGATCGCAGCCCTCGAATGTATCGATTTCGCTCTGGCATTGAGTTGAGTACATCGACCACCTGGCGATCCATCAAACAAAAGTCGCCCGTATCGGTGGGAATATCTACATCAGCGAGCCGCTTTAGCAATCGATAAAATACATAAGCCGTCAACCGTTTGAACCAGCCTTCTTTTTTGCGTTGTGTGCGTTGGGCGTAGATGACTTGATAGCCCTGTCGCCAGAGTTCTAGCATGTCTGGAATCAATTCGGGTGGGTCTTGTAGATCAGCATCCAGAATAACGACAACGCGCCCCCGCACAAAATTTAATCCTGCTGTAACGGCGATTTGATGTCCAAAGTTGCGAGCCAGACTGAGATAGCAAACTCGTGGATCTTTTTGGTGTAATTCTCGCATCATGTAGAGCGATCGATCCCGGCTGCCATCGTTAATTAATACCAGTTCTGCTGGTGCATCCAGACGATCCATCAGGGCACTGACTCGACGATAGAGTTCTGCGATCGTTGCTTCTTCGTTGTAGATCGGAATGATTAGAGAATAGGTTGGAGTCATAACCTGAAAAAGTCCACTGATCGATGTACGATTAAATCTCTGGCTACTGCAAAGACTAGCGCAAATAATTTCATCCGCGCTGTTTTTTAAGGAAGACGCTCATCGGATATTCTGACCAGGCTTTGGTATACAGTTTGTCACGCACTTGTAGCTGATCTTTTTGGGCTTGAAAAGTCTTCTTGTTGGCGTAGACGACGATCGCACAAGGATCAAAGGATTTATAAGGCTCAACCTTCAATTTTTGGGCTGAGATATTGTTAACGATTACATGCTCAATTTGCTCAATCCGAAGGTTTTTGTTGTGAAGCAGTGTCCACAGTGGATATTCCCAAGCCGAATCATCCGTCAGATAAAGCCCCACTTTTGAGCATTGTTGGGCCGTTACAAAACTTGCCGCATTTGGATACGGTGCTTTGAGCCATTTTCGTTGAATAAAGACTTGCTCCAATCGAGGAGTTGTCAAAACACTTTCACGACCTAAAATGGGTCGATATTTATTGTTGAAAGCGTAGGGCAACGACAGGATAAGTAAAATTAGTGCGATCGCGTTTGCAACTCGACGAGTTTTAAGATTTGACAAAACAACGCCCACAAATGCTGAAAATAAAACAAAAATAGTCAGGTGATGACGGGCACTATAGGGCTGCCATTTGAGCGCAAAGCAGAATAATAGAAAGGCTCCAATCACTGACCCAAGGTAGATGGCTAAACGCCGCTGCTTTCTAAGATGAGTAGAGAAAAAGAAGATGGCGATCGTAAACCCAATTAACAAAAAATGGTAGGGATTTCCAGCCGTATCTTCATTAAAAGACGGAGCCGAAACGCCAAATCTTCGAGTTGGGACGGTAATTCTAGGATCACTTGGATCAAATCCCAAAAACTTGTGAAGAACAGTAATTGCACCATTCACTTTGCCATTAATCAAGCCAATCTGTGTACCGATATGGATTGCCAGGTTTCTGATAATATTTGAAACAAAAGATTGAACGCTATAAACCTCCATTTTGTATTCTCTAGCCATCTCAGGCGGGCCGCCACTAATTGGAGAGCCAAACAACTCGTAGGTTCTAAGATAGTGACCTAAATTGACTGCCAAAACAAGAAGCCCGATCGCTGCCAGAGGTTTCCAGACTTGCCAACGTTTCTCTCGAATACAGAGGTAACTAAACCACAGCATTAATGGAAAAGCAAAGAAATAGGCAGAGGTTTTTGTAAACAAAGCAAGACTCAAACTTGCGGCGATCGCTGCCGTATTTCTAGGTTTGATTCCCTCAGTCGAAGCAACAACAAAATAAGCTAGACAAACAATCCAGAAGCAGACAATATAATCATTCTGAGTGCTAGATCCTTGCAAAATCCCCATTGGAATTGTCAGGGAAAAAACTACTGCAAAAATTTGACCTCGCAGGTCGGCTCCCAGTCTTTGAGCAATTAGTGAAACTCCGATCGCACTGCCCACCATGCTCGCCCATTGCAGCAAATTCATCCAGCGATCGCTCTGACCCAAAATTAGTAGATGAGTAAAGACAAAGCTATTGAATGGGGGGTGATATAGCTGTGGCGTGTAAAAAGTAGGATAGTTTGAAACTGTTTGATTTTGCACCCAATGCGCCGCACGAGCGAGGTGATAAGTCATGGAGTCCCAATTATTTGGAGGGGCGGCGATCGCGGTTACTCCTATTACGATGGCAATCAACGCGACACCACTCAGCAAAAAAATTAGCAGGTTTGATAACTTTGATTTAACCCCTTGTGAGGAGTCAGAAGCTAATCGATCTTTCTGAAATAAGACCTCTTCTTGACGTTTGAAAATTTGAAGATAGAGTAGACCTAAGCCAAAATTTATCAGCGCCCAAAAACCAGTAATCCAGGAAAATTTGATTAAACTAAAAAAACTGAGAAGCTCTGTTGAAAATGCGATCGCCAAGCTCCACGTCATCGCACTATATAAGATAGAAAGTCGCCAATTTGTAATCAGTCTCTGAAAGATTAAGTATAAAAAAATGAAAGCAAGTAGAGGCAATAAAGCAAGCATAATTTTTGATGGAGAGAGGTAGGTTTAGCTAAAACCCGGAGGTAAAAAAGGTGAGGGAATGATCCCTGCAAATAACTCGAAGAGGTCACTAGATTGTCTACGACCCACACTAATATTCCCTGACTTCAAACATATACACCTGCGTTCAAAAAAATCCCGATTTTCTGTAGATAACTCTATTTGGCGTACTTTCGATCGCCTTCTTTTGCTCACTTAACCTCTAGAGAAACTGTTGGAATCGCTGAATTAATGTCTTCTGGCAGGAGTGAACTGGTCGAACCGCGATCGCCACTCATCGCAAAACAGTCAGCGTAATGGCTGATAGCTTGAGCCAGCAACGATTTTCTTGACTTTACACTCCTCAAAGTTTTATAAAAAGCCCTCTAACATTCGTATAAACCCTGAGATTCATCCTGGAGAGAGAGGTAAACAGCGTATTAGCTAGATGAACCCCTGAAGACAGGAAGACGATGTTAGAACTCATACCCTCTTTACTAGCGGCACAAACTTTTAAACAATCGATCGCCGATGAGGTTCAGGCCGATCAGACAGAAGTTGTCGCAGAAAAAGCAACGATCGCTTCGAGTGCCCCCCAAGGAATAGCGCCTCCTCCTAGCGTTGCTCCCCCAGAAACCCTGCCCGTCGCAAGACTATCAACACCCCAACCCATTGCTGCCACCCCGGTTTCACCTAACGTTCCGCTTCGAGAAATTACATTTAGTCGATCTGCTAAACCCGATATTCAAACTACCCCCCAGGCGAACGCTACCCAGCCGATCGTCGAAACTACTACAAAACTTTCTCAGCCTCCCAAACCCATTCCGTCAGTCGTCGTCGAATCAAAACAAACCGCCGAACCGCAACCGTTACAGCTAGTTCAATCCAATCGTCAATCAACCGGGAATGCGATCGCCAACAGTCCGTCAGTAGAAGTCAAAATAGAAAGTGCAACCCAACTCCTTGAGCAACCATCAAACAATTCATCTGCTGATTTAGCACAACCAACAACACAAGCTGATCAGAAGAATGAACCTCAGCAAGAATCGAAAAACACAACAAGCGAAACAGTCGATCGACCAGAAAACACGCCTTCAGTTGAAGTGCCAACCGCGACAGCACCCGACATAAAGACACCCACCCGGCTTGATCGTCCAGTTGTTTCCGATCGAGTTCGGGAGCGCCAAAGAGTTTTAGAAAAGCGACTGGCAGAAATTGTGTCCAAATCCCAAAAAGAGGCACAGCTTCGCGAAAGTGTGGTGACCGGAGTTTACGAAGCTGCATCTCAGGGCAACTTTAAGCAAGCCCGCCAGTCTCTAAAAAACGCAAAAATTCCGGCGACGGTGCAGGCAGAAGTCACCAAAACCATTCGTTCTCTAGAAGTCAACAGCCGTAAAGTCGGAGTTGCCCAGGCCACTGAGCCGATTAGAACTGCCCTCAAACAGCGTCAGATGGAGCAACGCCAACAAAAGTTACTGCGATCGATTCCCAGTCTGCCCCCCTTACCGGGTCAAAATGTGGTCGTTAGCAGTTCTCCTGTCTACCCGTCTAGAGCCGTCAATCCGCTGCCCATCCAGAGTTTGACCCAGACGACTTCTGCGAGCAGCGATCCCGATTACAGCGTAACCAGTCCGCCTAACCTACAGGCGTTTAACCGTGATTTGACCCTTCCAGAAACGCTGGGCAAAGAACAGATGCTTTATCCTTTACCCACGCCTGCACCTGTAACCTCCAAATATGGGTGGCGTGTGCATCCGGTGCGGGGCGATCGGCGCTTTCACGCAGGTGTTGATCTCGGTGCCCCTCAAGGAACGCCCGTTCTCGCTACCAAATCTGGGAAGGTCAAGGTTGCAGATAATATGGGTGGCTATGGACTAGCGATCGTGCTCGAACCTGACAAAGGCAAGCAAGACATTCTCTACGCGCACCTTTCGGGGATGTTTGTGCGTCCGGGTGAAGTCGTGAAAGTGGGAACGGTGATCGGACGAGTCGGCAGCACAGGATTGTCAACCGGGCCGCACCTGCACTACGAAACGAGAAAAATGACTGCTTCGGGTTGGGTGACGACTGATCCGGGCCCGCAGTTACAGGTGGCCAAAGTGCAGTTAGAGCAGGCGTTAGCAAGTGCGCGGGCAAACTCAAAGCCGAGAGGATGAGGGACAAAGGAGTCTGGACTTTAAACTTTGAACCCTGGACAGAAGCGGTATTTAAAGTCATCGGGCTTTGCCGCTTTTGTCTTGCTGATTTATCGTGAATTTTAGGAAAGACTTCGCTGCCCATTATTGCCCATTATTAATCCGAAAACGCTCCCAAAATCCTTCTCGATAGAGGACTCTGAAACCAAAAAATTGTTAATGATATAGCAATCCCAAATCACTCGTGAAATGCAGCATTGAAAGTTGGGGGATTTATTTGAGCAGAGAGACTTCCTAGATTTCAAGAGACATTCCCAAGTTTCAAAGTCCCCCAGAATGGGAGATTTAGGGGGCGAAGCGGACTGAAACGGAGCGACAAAAATCTGTTCATAACTCATTTAGGATTGCTATAGATACTGTTTTGGTTTGTTAAATTCACAGTTTTTAAGGCATTTTTTGAATGGTCAAAAGGTGATTAAATTTATTCTTCATCGTTCTCATACCTGGTCGCTGAGATTGGCGATCGACTGATTGACCCACTGAGAGAATTGCTCCTTTTGGGCAGTCGAAATGTCAACCATTGCCTTTTGGCATACCTCGATCGCGACAGGAGGTAGCGTATTACTCAAGTCTCTGCCTGCATCAGTGAGCCAAATCCGCCAGATGCGGCGATCGTGGGCATCGCGTTCTCGACGAATCAGGTCACGTTCTGCCATGCGATCCAGCACTCCCGTCAACGTACCTCCGACTTGCTGAAGTTTTTCACCGAGGCTAGAAGTGGCTAGTCCGTCTTCTTGCCACAAACAGCACAGCACTACCCAATGAAACGGAGTCAGCCCAAAGCAATCGAGCTTTTCTTGAAAGTGACGCAGCAGCAATTGAGACAGTAGCTTGACCCGATAGCCCAGGTTGTAAGGCGCTAAAATTTCTTGCCAACCCCGACGAGATTGATCCGCAGCGGGGGCGGAACTGAGGTTAGCAATCATACGATCGAGCAAATCAGACAAAACTTCTCGATCAGCGTAATCAATTCCTTGAAGGGCCTGTTCTCTCAACTCAACTCCGATCGGGGGCAAAATATCCTGAAGTTGTTGCCCAGCTTGGGTGAGCCAAATCCGCCAGATGCGGCGATCGTGGGCATCGCGTTCTCGACGAATCAGGTCACGTTCTGCCATGCGATCCAGCACTCCCGTCAACGTACCCCCAACTTGCTGAAGGCGATCGCTGATATGAGAAGTGGCTAATCCGTCTTCTTCCCACAGACAGCACAGCACCACCCAATGAAAGGGCGTTAACCCAAAGCGATCGAGCCGTTCTTGAAACTTGCGCCCTAATAGTTGTGAGAGCAGTTTTATCCGGTACCCGATGCCATGAGGGGCCAAAATACGTTGAGAGTCGCTGCATTGCGGGTTATTTGAAGGGGTCGTGGGCTGCCCAACTTCTGAAGAAACCATAAATTGTTAAATACTTAGTATGCTTAATAATAAATTATTTCATTTAATGCTAATGCATTCTTTTGACGAGTGGATGAGAAGTTTTTAGGAAAGCACAAACTTGGGAGACGTGAGCCAGAAGAGTTGGCAGTTGGCGATCGCCGTTTCAGACAAAGGAACCGTTAGCCCGATCGCGCCTGCCTTTTTTAGGAGAATTTTGCCTCGCGGTTCGCCCCAGATTAACACTTCTGCCCAAGTGCTGAGTGCGGGTTCGTGACCGACTAGAGCCAGCGATTTATCAACATCTTTCCAGCCTTCTAGCCAATCGAGCCAGATTTGAAGGTCGCCCCCCGGAGCCAGATAGACAGCCTCTTCTAACTGTTTCCCCAAGCCTGCATCTTTGAGAATGTCAGCCGTTTGCTTGGCCCGCACGAGGGGGCTGGTCAGGATTAAATCAAAGTGAATGTCAAATTCGTGCAGCCGTTTGGCGACCTGACGAGTTTTCCGTCTTCCTTCGTCGGTGAGGGGCCGTTGGGTGTCGTCTTCATAGTCACCGTGCTGTCCGGCGAGTCCGTGACGAATCAGGTAAAGATTAAAGGTAGACATGGGGAGTGTTGAGTTCAGCAAGTTTAGAGAAGATACCAATCCTCTAAGTTAACGCGACAGACGCAGCAAGGATACTAGACGTTAGACCGAAGATGAAGCGTCTACCCAGTCTAAAGTCTAAAGTCCTGAAACTCAGAACTCGCCCCCAATTTGGCTAGTTGACTCCTTTGGGATAGTTTTGCTCTGGGTTGACCAATCTCAGCAATTTTTGTTTGACTTGAGCATCGTAGACGCTCCACTTCATTTTGGCGTAGTCGCTGTTTTCGGTGAAGCCAGATAAAAAGCCTGTGGGAATCTCAAAGCCGCCCGCCTGCGATCGTCCCCCTCCAAAAAAGCGCCCCTGAGCATCTTGCCCAAAAGCCTCTTTGATAAACTCATCGGGATCGAGAGTAATTTTGTTTGTTCTCAACGATCCGACGACGACCTCCAACTCTTCGTCTTCGTCGTGGACAATTCCATAAACAACTGCGGTATGAACGTTCTCCTCGGTCACCAAAAAGTCAGCAGCCTGGGGAATGGCATCGCGATCGTCATAGCGCAGATAGCCGACTCCCGCAATCGAAAAATTGTTTTGGACAATGCGATTTTTGAGCGATCGCTCGATCACATCCATGACCTGTTTCGATCGAGACGATTGCAGCACCGCATTGAGCAAGTGAGAATCGTAAAATCGACTCAGATAAGCGGCCGCCAAAAAGTCTTCTTCCTGGGCCTGCATCAGACGATTGGTGTCCGATCGCAATCCATGCATCAAAGCCGTCGCACACTTGACATGTTCTGAAATATTGTTGTCTAGCTTGAGCAGACCCGATTGGAGATACTGCGTCAAAATCGTTGCAGTGGCGCGAGTGTGGGGGCGGATATCAACAAACTCTGATTTGATGTCGTCTTGCATACTGTGATGGTCGATGACAACCGTGATGGGCACATGAGCCTGTTGCACCGACGCAAACAACTGAGTCGTGGTTCCCTGATTGTCCAAAAAGACGCAGCCTCTGTAAGCCGAAAGATCTTTACCTTTCATGGATTGGGCTGTCCAGCGCTGAAGCGGCAGACCTGTTAGCTTGACGAGGGCAATATTTTCTTGATGGCTGAGGGTGCCTGCATAGACGATATCGCACTGAATGTCGTACTTTTGAGCAATTAATTTATACGTCCAGGCGGAAGAAAGGGCATCGGGATCGGGAAAATCCTGCATGATGACGATTTGACGATCGCCGCGATGTCGTTCTAGCACCTGCCGAAAGCCTTCAACTTTTTGCTCTTGTTCGGGCGATCGAGCGGCATCGTAGGGAAAGCGTCCCCGTCGCTCACTGTAGCTGTTTCCGTTGGCCACCTTTGCAATCGGCTCGACGGTGGGGTACTCGATCGGAAGACTCGAACCAGGCAAAGAATCTGGCTCCATTGCAATTAATAAGCTGTTGAGTGAAGAACTCGAATCTGATTGCATATCAAGATGGCACAGGGAATAAGACCAGGATGACACCTGGAGGGGGTTGAATCTGCTGATCGAAGGGCAGAAGTTGAGATTTTAGACCTGAGATAAATAAATCTGAAACAGTGAAGCGCTCAAGGTCTATTCTGATCTTCGCAAAAAAGTTCAAGAAACGACCAAAACGGTTCAGGTTTACGTCAGATGGCAGACCTGAAAGTTTGTGAATCTCTAGACAAGTAAAAACCCCACACCAGTCAGGTAAGGGGTTAGATCCCAATTACATATTTTCGCCATTCCTGGTTTACGCCGTTCTTAACGTGTTTTGTGACCTCAAAGTAGAGACTGCTGTAGGGTTTGCGCGGAGCGTTGTAGAGGAGCATGTTGGCCTCTTTGGGAGTGCGGCTGCCTTTCTTGACGTTGCAGCGAACACAAGCTGTGACAATATTTTCCCAAGAGTCGCCGCCGCCTCGCGATCGCGGGATCACATGATCCAACGTCAGATCGTCGCCCGCATAGCCACAGTATTGACAAGAATGGCTATCTCGATGCAGCAGATTCTTGCGGGTCAGAGGAATTTCTTTGTAGGGAACGCGGACGTAATAGCGCAGGCGGATCACCGTCGGGAGAGGAAATCCGGCATAAACATACTTACCGTTATGCTCGACCTGCTCTGCTTTGCCCTTGATCAATAAAACGACCGCTCGTCGCCAACTGGTTATATTAAGCGGTTCGTAGGAGGCGTTGAGCACCAGAACCTTGCCCATTGATGGATCACTTAAGACAATGTTTGAGACAATGCTAACACACAAAGCTAGAGGCAGATCTGAAGGGGTACGAGTTTTAGGTCTGACGAGAGAATTAACAGCTAGGCTGAATCTCTATCAAGAAGTTGCTGCACTGCTTTGACAATCAGTTGGGGTTGGTCTACCCAGACAAAATGGCTGCTTTGAGCCGCAGAGAGCGATGAAACACTGGTAGAAAGCTTCTTCAGGTTGACCTGCATTTGATCTCGTAATCGATCGGCAAAGGGAGTCGGAAACGAAAATAGACCTAGCGAAGGTTTGAGAAAGTGTTTGGCTTGAATGCTGACGATGGCCAAGTTTCCTAGATTTTGGGCTTGTTGAAGTTGACGACTGCTCGTATTGAGCGACAGCATTTCTCGACACATTGCCCTCCAATGATTTGAGCGATAGAACGATCGCAGTACAGGTCTTAGAGCTGCTGTAGAAAAGTTTCTTAAAGTGGGTTTGAGCAGATGAAAAAGCCCGATCGTTCCACAAATTCGGACAATTCCCAAAAAGGCTCCTAGTTGAGCAAGTCCAAACGAGAACGTCAGGAAGATTTTGACGAAGTTGAGAAAGAGGGGCATTTTGAGCATTAAGTCTTCATGGAGTCCATCTGTCAGTACCAGACCCACTACTTTTTGAGGAAATCGATGGGCGTAAAGGCGCATATTATAAGAGCCAAAAGAATCGCCAATCAAAAGATAGGGTGGTTTGATTTGGGCGATCGTCAGCAATCTATCTAACTCATTAACAATTTGTTGGCTGGTTCGGGGGTTTGGGCTGGGTTGACTCCATCCGTAGCCGGGGCGATCGTAGATAAAAACCCGTGACAGTTTAGCCAGTTCTTTAATTAAAAAATAACCATCTAACCCACCCAAACTATGGTCTAAGACGATCGTTGGACTGTTGATTGAAGGGCACTTTCCCTGACACCAATAGTGAATCTTCCGTCCGTTTAGCTCAATGAATTCTCCGGGTGGTTTTGTCGTTTTGTCTTCGAGAAATCTGGATAGGAACTGATAAGCGATCGCGATCAACAAAAAGATTAACTGCCAGGAAATCTCTACCATTTTGCTGATCCTCTTTTACGGATGGCGTGTTTTAAAGTCAGTTGGATGGAGCTTTTTTGCTTTGTTGTCCGGCACTTCTGTCCCCCAAATCTCCAACTTCAGGAAACTTTAAGACAAAATCTTGGTTCAAATTCTTCAATCGCCAGGGATTTACAGAGTGTTCTCGAACTGATAATCGCATTTATTTTCTCAGCGATCGGGTGCCTTTACTCAATTTAGCTACATTTCAATTTGGCTGAATTAATTTGAAACTGCACCCCAACAATCTTGTTCTTTCCGGGTAGCTCTTGTGCCCCCAAAATGTAGCCTTCCTGCTTTAACTCTTCAACCGTCCGCCAAAAAATCTGGTTATTTCTAGAAGAATTGCTGCCTAATAAATCTAAGTTCTTGAAAAGATATTGCTTAGAAATAATCACATACTGTCCTTCTTGAGGTGTATCCCATTTCATCCGGCTTGCTAGATAAACCAGCAGCTTTGTTTTGTAATCACTTTTGGCGTTGCTGCCGATTTTTTGAGTGATGTCAATACTGTTTGCAAATAAAACACAGTCTCCCGTGCGGGCTGGGCCATCAAAAAATTCTAAAGAAATCGTATAAACGTCTGCCAATTCGTAAGTGTAGTCAGCAGCTTTGCTGAGATCAAAATCACGCGGCACATGATCAATTTCATAATCTTTGATTCTTAAAACACTTTTGATCATCACCTTGGCACCCATGTTTTGATTGCCTTTCTTGAAGGATTGAGCTAACACTAACTCAGTCCGGTGGAGGGCAACCAAATCTCGATTGAGTTGCGATCGCAGCTTTGACGCAAAACCTCCATCTCTCGTGCGGGTGTAGCCCAAAATCGTCAGCAACTCATTAGATCGAAAGGTAACGATCGGCCCATTTCCCTGCTCGGCGGCCAGCTTGTAAAGATAGAGAACGATCGACACTTGTCGAGGATTTAAAAAAGTCATCAACGCCATAAATAGCCGCTGAATCTTGCGATCCTGAATCTTTTCTAGCCCTTTGCCAACGCCCTGATTGGTGCAAACATTGAGGTCAAGATTGGCATATTCCGTCTTTAAATCATCCCACTCTTCGGCTGAGAGATTTTCTAACGGCACCCGTCGAATCACCGTCAACTCACTAGAATCGTTGGGATCGGCTTCGACGCGCATTTCGAGATAGTACCCGTCTGCGTCAGAGCGCAAGATCGGCAACTGCATGTCTGGATTTCTAAGGGAGGCGGCAGCCCTGGGCAACACTCGCATGAGTTGTCCGTCTACCGGGAAGGTTGCCTCTAATTTTTTCATCGATCGGCGAAACGTGATGGGTCAGGGGTCACTCGTTGCAAACAGAACGCATGACGCTACATATCCTGCATTACTCGTGGGGATTTGTCCAGCAGTTTACGCTATATCTAGCGGCTCTCTGTTAGAGAAGAAACTATTCACCCTGTATGTGGTGAGTACATTCGATCTCATTCTATAACGCCCGCGTATGATTTTTGCAGCCGATCCTGTAACACGGGCGGAGGATCTCAACCTGTAACGCAGACGGATCTGAAGGGAACGATCCTGTAACGCGGACGGATGATTTGAGCTTACTTTCAGCGTCAGATCTCTGGAGGGGAAGATCGCTAATCGGTTTCTTTGGTCAGGCTTTTGGGCAGAAGTTCTAGAACGCAAGCGTCTGATTATAGCGTGTAACACGGGCGGATTTTTGTTCCCTAACGCTGTAACGCTCGCGTCTGATTTCGTCCCATAACCCCCGCGTCGAGTCAGCCTATAACGCTCGCGTATCTACGATCGTTGCCCCTTGAGGAACCCGGACTTGAGTGTTAATCTCTCATTCACGCCATTGGAGTCTTCGGGGAGTTCTCGAAACTACGGATAGCGTCTCTGATCCGATCTCGCGGGTCTATTCGAGTTTGACCTACCACTCAAATTTGGATCGGCAAGCAAAAACCTCTTTAGCGTCCCTACCACAGTCTGCCAAAGAGGTCTGAATGCAACCTTGTGATCCCAACGCAAATTGGGAGTCAATTTTTTATGCTCAATCATTGTATCAGGTGTCGTAATTCTGCGCCAGAGTTACGCCTTATTTGTCAACGCTCGATTGAAAAACGTCTCGTCTCAAAGGAGCAAGTCTGATGGTGAGCAGCCTCAGATCGGCTCCTGTGGGCACGATCGACCTCAACCCAATCTTCTTACCCAATCTGGCCGCATCTCATGAACAGGAGTGGTTAGACAGCGGTGTTGATCCCGAAATTATTCGTCTGAACGTCAAAACGCTGCACGACACGGCGATCGACCCGTTTACTCATGAAGTGTCTTACCCGATCGCAGAACATCTCAACTGGGCTGTGACTCGCTTTGGGCAACAGTCGAGAGCCAACGTTCGGGGCTGGTGGGTGAGCGGGATTGATCCGTTTGCCGAGTGGCAGCGGATGGATTGGGGACGGTTTAAGCCCGATGGGGAAACGCCTGTCTTCGATCGCGCCAAACAAAAGCCAGCTAAATACCTCAGTCCCAGTCTGGGTAAGGGATCGAGTCGATTGGTGCTGTTGGATGTGCCGGGGCATGTTTGGCGGAAGGTTGCTGATCGGTTTGGGTGTCGGGTGTCGGGTGTTGGGTGTCGGGTGTCGGGTGTCGGGGGTGAGGAGGCTCCTGGGTCTTTTTGGCGGTGGGTTTGGGAGAATAATATTCCGATCGTGCTGACGGAGGGCGAAAAGAAGGCGGGCTGTCTGTTGAGTCAGGGGTTTGCGGCGATCGCGCTACCGGGAATTTTTAGTGGCTATCGTCGAGATACGCGGCAGTTGATTGCAGAGTTGGCACACTTCGCCACAGAAGGGCGGTCGGTGCATATTTGCTTTGACTATGAGACCAAGCCGAAGACGATTCAAAATATTGTGTTGGCGACGGCTCGATTGGGGCAATTGTTGACGCGATCGGGCTGCGAGGTCAACGTGATTTCGCTCCCTGGCCCGCAAAAGGGTGTAGATGACTTTGTGGTAGCTGCGGGATCGCGTGCGTTTGAGGACGTTTATACCGCCGCCGCGAGTCTAGAAGTTTGGCAGGCTTCTCGGTTGTGGTCGCTGACTTATGCACCGACGATCGTACTGGATCAGCCGTATCTGAGAGATTTGCCTTATCCGACTTCTGGTTTGGTGGGAGTCAAGAGCGCCAAAGGAACGGGTAAAACAACCGCATTGCAGAAATTGATCAGGGGCGCGATCGCCCAAGGGCGAAAAGTTCTCGTAATCACGCACCGAATTCAGTTAGGAAAAGCCATCTGTCAAGGGTTGGGCATCGACTGGATCGAGGAATTACCAGAGTCGGAAACCCAGGGTCAGTTTGGGTATGGGCTGTGTATTGACTCGCTGCATCCTCACTCAAAAGCGCGGTTTAACCCCGAAGATTGGGAAGGCGCGATCGTCATTCTCGATGAGGTCGAACAGGTACTCTGGCACGCTTTGAATAGTGCAACCTGCTACAAACAGCGCGTCAAAATTTTAGAAACGCTGCAAGAATTGGCTCAAGTGGTTTTCTCGACGGGTGGCTTGCTGATCGCTCAGGATGCAGATCTGTCAGATGTCAGCATTGATTATCTAAAGGGATTGGCAGACGATGCGATCGCGCCCTGGATTGTGGTTAACCAATGGCAAGCCGAACAAGGTTGGAACGTTTCGCTGTATGACACCAAAAACGCTGCACCCTTAATGACGCGAATGGAAGACGTGATCGAAACGGGCGCTGTATTTGTCTGTTTGGATTCGCAAAAAGTTAAGGGAAAATGGAGTTCTAAGAACCTCGAAACTTATTTGCAGAGCCGTTTTCCAAACAAGCGAATTCTCAGAATTGACAGCGAAAGTGTGGCCGATCCTGACCATGCTGCTTACCGAATTGTTGATCGCCTTAACGAAATTTTGCCCAGCTACGACATTGTATTGAGTACACCGACGATCGGAACGGGGGTGTCGATCGACATTCGCGGCCACTTTAAAGCGGTGTTTGGCATTTTTCAGGGCGTGACTCCTGATTCTGAATCTCGGCAAGCTCTGGCACGAGTGCGCGAATCGGTACCTCGGTATGTGTGGGCGGCGTATTTTAGTCCGAGCAAGATTGGTAACGGAAGCTGTCACTATCGAGAAGTTGCCCAGTCGATGACCAAAGCCGTTAAGTACAACATTTCTTTGCTCAAAGATGTAGATTTTGATCTCGATGAACAAAGCGATCCGATCTCACTTCGCACCTGGGCAAAAATGGCGGCCCGTGTCAACGCTTCGCTGTGGAGCTATCGCAAAGAATTGCGGAATGGTTTATTAATGGAGGGACATCAAGTGACGGTTGTAACCGACGATGTTGCAAAACTGTTTGGACAAACCTTTGTCACAGGAGAAATGCTCAGATCGTTAGCGGACGGCAGCTTGCAGATTTCTGGATTTGAATTTTTGGGCTGGCGACACGACGCAGAAGGCACCGATCGCGTCATTCAATCGATCGCCCAAATCAGAACGCAAAATCAAAAAGCGGAAGCGATCGCCATCTCCGCGTCACCAGAACTTAGCGCTGCTGAATACGATGAACTCAAGGATCAATCTACACAAACGACACGCAAGCGACATAGCAAACGCAAACACGAACTACAACGGCGTTATCCAATTGAAATTACCCCAGAATTAAAACTCAAAGATGACGAAGGATGGTACTCTCAACTTCGCTTACATTACTACCTGAGTTATGATCCTGAATTCGTCAAACTACACGACATGCAGGAGCTTCAGGGACACCTCGATCGTGGGGATGGTAAGATTTCAGTTCAAGATCTCCGATTGCTAACGGCGCAGGTAGAAGCATTACGATCGCTCAAGATTTTAGACTTTCTCAGACCTGATGAAAAGATTCGTGCTAGCGATTCTGAAGTGCAGCATGTGGTCTCATTTGCGACGCAATACAAAGAAGATATCAAAACGCTGTTCAATATCACGATTACCGAGAAGTTAGCGCCGATGGCGATCGTGCAGGCATTGCTTGGAAAGATTGGTTTGAAGCTTACTTGTACAGGTCGAGATCAAGCGGCCGATGGGCGACGGGGGGGAGTGCGCGTTTACAAATACTATCCGCCAACGGACGATCGAGAAACTATCTTTGCCGAATGGGAAAAACGCGATATCTCTACGCTGCAAACCTTGATGGAAGTGACAGGCTGTGACTCATTTTCGGAGATGGATGATTGGATGCAACTGTCTGCCTGATCGCAACCTGGAATTGGATAGAGGACTCCTGATTGCGTTCCCACTATCCTGTAGGTATCTGACTCAAAGGAAACGGTATGCAGCGCTCTGATTCTCAAGATAAACTTCTGGCAGTTTTGACGATCGTGGCGATTTTGGGTGCGATCATCATTAACGGCATCTCTAATTTCTTCCCGATTAATGGGCTGAGTATTGGAGCGATCGCTAATACGATTTTTGCCAATGTTTTGATCACGCCAGCTAACTATGCCTTTGCAATTTGGGGTTTGATCTACACTGGGTTGATTGCGTTTGGCGTGTATCAACTGTCTGTAAACCGCCGTAATCATCCTCTGATTCAAAAAGTAAGGCTGCCGATTATTTGGGCTTCTGTTTTTCAGAGTATCTGGGTGTTTCAGTTCCAGTTACGCAACTATTGGCTATCTGTTGCGTTTATGGTGGGAATTTTGATTAGCTTGATCGTCGCTTTCTTGTCGATTCAGCAACATCAGGATTCTCTCTCTCGTTCAGAAAAGTGGTATGTTCAGATTCCCTTGAGCGTCTATTTTGGGTGGATTAGCGTAGCGACGATCGTCAATATTGCGTCTGCACTTTATGCCATCGATTGGGATGGAGGGGGAATTGCTCCGGCTGTGTGGACAGTGGTCATGGCGGTGATCGCAACCGTAATCTCAGCGGTGATCACGATTCGATACCGTGACATTGCCTTTAGCGGCGTAATTATTTGGGCATTGGTGGCGATCGCTATTCGTCAAAGCAGTCAAGTTGGAATCATGACCTCAATGATTGGACTGGCGATCGTCCTGGCATTAATCATGCTATTCACACAGGTCAAAAACCAAAAGCGGCACTAGAGAAATTCGGCGTTGCTGATTGGAAGGATGAATCTGTGAGAAGTGTCCATCTTTTCGCCCCCTAAATCCCCCAAAATGGGGGACTTTGAACATCGGATTTCTCTCCGCTTTCGGGCAATTCATCTCCTGATTCAGCAACGCCAGAAATCCTAATGAGAGTTGTCCAAAAAATCTCAGTTGAGTGATGCAATCTAACGAATTAAACTCAGAAAGTCACATAACTTTAGATTGCTCAAACTGATTGATTCAAACTACAGTCACACGGTAGTAGCACTTCGATAGTAAGCATTGCTTGTGTTTTGGGCCCCGTTTGCCACAATGCCAATGACATTCAGACGACTCATCGCCGCCGCCGCTTGGGTGACTTCATTGCGAGAGACTTGACCAATTCGCCCGACAAACAACGCCCCATCACAAAAAGAAGCCGCCAGCATCGCATCCACAATTCCCAACGCGGGAGGCGAATCGACAATCACCAGATCGTAAGACTGCTCAAACATCAACATTAACTCACGCATCCGTTTTGAACTGAGCAACTTGACGGGATCAGTGGGCGCAGGGCCCGCCGTTAAAACAGAAATTGAAAGATCGCTATAAGTGCTGGCGGGTTGAATCGCATTTTGACTCAGGGCCCGATCGCTCGACAACAAATTAGAAAGCCCCTGTTCATTGGGCAATTCAAGCTGTTTGTGCAATCCCGGACGGCGCAGGTCGGCATCAATTAACAACACTCGCTGGTGCAGTCGAGCAGCACTGATAGCTAACCCTAACGCGATCGTTGATTTTCCTTCTCCTGCTAATGCTGACGTGATGACAATCGACTTGAGGGGACTGGCGATCGTCAATAGCTGAATGTTTTTGTATATCAAATCCAACGATTCGCGGAACGGTGCCCAATGAATCACTTCTAACGGCGAAGGCGTAAGAGAAGGCGATTTCTGGAAAGGTGCAATCTCGTTCAAGGGCACTTCTGGCACCAGTCCCAATAGTGGAAACGCCACCTGTTTTTTGAGATCCTCTGACGTACGAACAGCATCATCCGCCGCATCTCGTAAAAAGGCCGCCACACTGCCCAACATCAAGCCCGCAACCGATCCCAGTAGTAGATTCCGTAACCAGCTTGGGCCAGTTTTTCTACCTAATTGAGGTGGCTCAACCAGTTGCCAATCAAAGCCACCGCGGGCGATTTCTAGCCCTAATTCTTGTCTCGCTTTGAGAAGTTGCTGTAGGGTTTCACGATTGACTAACACATTAGGCTGGAGGCGATTGTATTCTGCCAGCAGACTGGGGAAGCGTTTTAACTCAGCCCGAAGTTGAGCTTCATTATCAGTCAAACTGCGATCGCGCGCTTGGGCAGCCACCAAATTTACCTGAGCCTCGACTAGAGAACTGGCAAACTTCAAGTCATTTTCTCCAAGCTGTCCGGCGGCGACTAATCCATCGGCTGAAGGTGCAAGGGCAGCAGTTTGAGGGCCGAGAATACGCTGAACTTCTTGCCGCAAAAGGGCTAATTGTTTTTGTCGCTGATCGACGACCTGTTGCACAAAGGGCGCTTTGTCTTTGAATCGCGTTCGCTCTTTAACAATAGCAATCTCAGATTTTTGAATCTCATTTAACAAGGACTGATAGCGAGGTGACTGGCTGAGTCGGGCAGCAATGGCGGCTTGTTGGGGCGATCGGGCAAGCTGTTGTTGAAGTGCTCCATAGCGGGCTTGCAGATCTTTCAGGTCGGCTCGATTTAATCGCTGGTCTTTTTGCAGAGAACTCAACGCTTCTACCAGTGATTTAGATTGCAGTTCGGGATCAATTAAATCTTGCTTTTTGCGAAACTTTTCTAGTTCTGCTTCTGCTGTATTGACTCGCGCTTCTACTTGTGGAATTTGATCATTAATAAATGACAATCCCTTAGTGAGCCGCAGCTTTTGTTGTTCTAAATTGTACTGTTGATAAACCTGTTGAATCGCCTGTAATACGTCCTGTGTCTTTTGGCGATCGCTGTCGATATAAACAATTTCAAAAATACTGGTTCCAATTTTGTCGTTGCCCTTTTGTTCTAAAACCTGACTGACCGTTAGATTATTTTTTAACTGATCAACCTCGATATCTCTGTAGCGTGGCTCTAGCTGATCGACCGCTCGTTGTAAAAGCTGCGACGATCGCATTAGATTTAGCTGGGTCGCGTTGTCAATTTCGACATTGGAATCGGCAAACGAAGGCGTTCCGGTTGTGCCTGTGTCAGTTTTACGGCTGCGATAGTTTGACTCGATCATCAACTGCATCGAACTGCGATAAGTCGATTTAGAAAACAGCGTAAAAACTCCTGATATCAGTACGGTCGCTCCCAAGATTCCGATTACCCACCAGCGCCGCCGAACTAAGACCGCCAGCAGTTGTCCATAGCCTGGATCAGGTTCGGACATCAATAAGTGTGAATTGCTCTCAGCCACGACTCGGAACTCCTTTCATTAAAAAACAGGGATTGCTAATCACCAAAAACGCCTTGAATCACACGATCGACCGACTCAAAAAACACTGGCTCTGAAAAATGGCTCAACGCATGTTCACGAATGTTGCGATAGTTCCAGGCGATCGTGCGAGCGTTTAACAGAGCGGCATGAAGGGCTTCGGGGGTTTGTGATTTAAAGAAGACCCCAGTCGTACCGGGCACTTGAGTATCGAGCACGCCTCCTGCTCCATAGGCGATGACGGGCGTTCCGCTGGCGTTGGCTTCGATCGGAACTAACCCATAATCTTCTAGCGCCGTGACAATCACCGATCGCGACTTAGCCATCAGTTGTTTGCGCGTTGCGTCTGTGACATGACCCAAAAATTGAATGTTATTCATGGCGCGGGCTTGCAGTGTCTCCCGTTCGGGCCCGTCTCCGGTGATCAGCAGTGACCAACCAAGCCAGTTAAAGGCTTCGACAATCACATCAATGCGTTTGTAGCTCAACAGTCGAGCCGATGCAAGATAGAAGTCTTCTTTCTGATCTGAGAAGGTAAATTGATTGCTATCGATCGGGTAGTTGATCACCAAAGCAGGTTTGCCGTAGACTTTATTGATCCGACGCGCAACGATACTAGAGTTGGCAATATATAAATCAGGTTCTTGAGAATAGCGCAAATCTGCCTGACGCATCCACTGAAACACGCCTTCTAGCAAGGGATAAAAGCGCTGATAGGCTGTGTATTCTCGCAAATAGGTTTTGGTATCCCAGAGAAATCGGGTCACATTGTGGCAAAAACAAACATGTTTGGCATCTGGACGTTTTCTCACCCCTTTGGCAAACGTGGTACTACTGCTGATAATCAAATCATATTCGCGCAGATCCAGCGATCGAAAGGCTGAATAATACAAGGGCGCGAGCAGCTTAAAATACCGGGACGCATTCGGAACTTTTTGTAAATAAGTTGTGTGAACGACACGATCGCCTAAATCGATCGAATGCTGGGGATCATATAAAGACGTAAACACATCTGCGTCGGGATAACGCTTACAAAGCAGTTCAAAAACGCGCTCTGCACCACCGCGCTGGGTCAAATAGTCATGGACGAGGGCTACTTTCATGACTCCATTGGAAATAAAAACAGTGGCTTTAACAGAGCCAAAATAGGCAGGGGGCAACCGAAACGATCGCTGCAAGACAAAGGACTTTAGATGCCGCAAAATTTGTAGGCTGCTCAAACATCTGTCGATCGACCTTGTTGTCTAACGCTAAACTGGCAGCCAATCTCACAAGCTTTTGACCTGGACTATTGAAACAGCCACTTAAAACAATTTCGACAAAGCAACGAGACACTTGTCATGGGCAATCCCAATTCCTTATTACTACAAGAGCTGTAAAGGCTTAAAACTCAAGCAATACTTGAACAATGTGTCTAAAGTCCAGCGTTCAAAGTCCTTTACCCAATCTGTAGCAATCAAAAAGTAATCAGGTATCAAGCGCTATTTTCGTCTGTGATCACACCACAATCACTCGGTTAAAAAATAACGATTCATCGCCATACTCTAATTTCGATGGGCTTCGCGTTCATCTTCCGATCGACGGAGATTGTAGAGAGCAGCTTTCTGCGGTTCTAATCCTCTTCTAAAGCATCGCTTCGCAGATCACCTGGCTCATTTAACATTTGGGGAGTCACAGCCGGGTTTTCGACAATTTCTCTGGCATCGCCGACAAATCCTCCCGCGTAGACGAGATCTTGGGGGTTGACGGTTTCTGGGACTGGTTTCTCTTGATGGTTGGGGGCAGGCGGTTTAGAGGTAGGTTCGCTACTCATTAACGGTCTCCAAAACATAGATGACACGAACCAGAGTAGAAGAACGATCGCCCCACATCACCCCTCCACAGTAGGAAATAGTCTTTACAATACAGGTGTAGAAAGGTACAAAACCAAAAAGAGAAATCATCAACAAGCCACCGCTTGAAGTTCCGATTCCTCTTTCATGTTCTATAACTGCTCTAACATTGAATTCAGGTTCAAACCTTCTCGACCGCGCTAGTTTTTCTTGAGGCGATCGATTTCTTTTTGGAGTTCTTCGATTTGGCGGCGGAGTTCTTCGGCTTCTGGGTTGTTGGCAGGATCGACGGGAACTTCGACTGATCCTTCTGCCCCGGCGCGGGGATAGTTGCCCTGACGAATTTGCTGAAAAGCGGACGAAACTGACCATTCTTGGAGATGGCGCACTCGCTCAACGGTAAACGGATGGGTGAGAAAAATGCCGTCAGAGACATTGTTGTAGAGCATGAATTTGTAGGCCTGATTGAGACCGTCTTGATCAAGCGCCTGGTAGCGATCGCTCTGACGAATAAATTCATCTACGCTGACTTCATTGGCATATTTGCTGCTGCCGCCGGACAGTTTCATCATGGTTTGCAGCACGGGTCTGAGGTCGTCCATCACTAACAGGGCGGCGCGATCGGCAGAGAGTTCTGCTTTGTGTGACCATTCATAAAAAGCTAATAGTAGACCTGTACTGATTAGACTGCTCAAACCAAAGGTCATGTCTGCGAGTCCCGACAAAGCCATGCTCACCCAGATGCCCATTTGTGTCAGCGTCGTGTGACCACATTTAAGATGTCCGAGTTCGTGGGCGAGTACCGATCGCAGTTCGACTTCGCTCAAGAGATCCAGAAGTCCGGTATTGAGCACCACACAAGGACGCTCTTGCCCCAGGGCGTAAGCATTCACCAACGGCGCTTGTGACACAAATAGAGTTGGCTCTGGATGAATGTCTAAATCGCGCAGACACTCGCGAAAAATCTGATAAACGCTGGCGTATTGGCGCGGGCCGACCTCAATGCTGTTGCCCATCAGATAGACAAATCGCGGCCGCTCGTAGACAAACTCGACAAATTTGCGAGCCACTAGATCAAACCCAGGGACACTGCGGAGCGCCTGTTCTGCTTGACTATCGAGAGGATGCCGGAAGGCGCTGCTAGAAATTCCAATGTAGGTGGGCATAAGGTCAGCGTTAGTTTCGCAAATTTTGTAATGTATTTGTCTGTTTTGAGCCGGAGGGTCGCCCTTATAATAGCGGAGTCGTTTCTTCGTACAAGACCATGCTCAAGCTCCGTGTGTCTTTGGCGATTGTTCTTTCCACTACTATTTTAGGCGGCGTTTTGCTGAGTGCCCCTGTCAACGCCTGCTCTCACACTGCCAATTCGACAGGATTTGGCTCCAAAGATAAGTCGTCTGCTCCGTTTGGCAAGTCTGCTGAACTAGGTCGATCGACTCCTTCTAATCCATCCAGCAACACGATTCAAGCAAACCTCAATTCGTTTGGGTCACCCACTGATCTAAAAATTGCGGGAGCAGGACTGTTGGCGATCGCGGGATTTCTAGGGTTGGGACTGGTGCAAAAAGCGCGTCGTAAGCCAGACACTAAGCTGGATGAGATGTTGACAAAGCACCCAGAGTTTGAACACCCTGAACTTATGCTGACAGATATTCCGAGAGAAGGCTGCGCCTCTGAAAAATCAGAAGCCTTTTCTGTTCGTTAAAGTTTGCGGTTGGTTGTAGCGCTCAAGTTTCCTTGTACCCGGAAAAGTTGCCCTCTGGCAGTCATGTTGGGGGGTTTTTGTTGGCGGGTTTTGATTCGTCGATCGACCACTTAAAATAGAGTAGGGAGAAGGGATTTTGTTTCACACTTCACCTGTTCTGATTTATGAATAATTGCATCTTGATGGCCGAAATCATTCAAGACCCTCAACTTCGCTATACGTCGGACAACCAGACTCCGATCGCTGAGATGCGCGTGCAAATTGCGGGGCTGCGTCCGGATGAGCCACCTGCAACGCTCAAGGTCGTCGGCTGGGGCAATCTGGCACAAGAGATTCAGACAAATTATCACGAAGGCGATCGGGTGATTATCGAAGGTCGTCTGGGAATGAATACGGTCGATCGTCCGGAGGGCTTTAAGGAAAAGACGGCTGAGATGACGGTGCAGCGAATTCACAGTCTGGTTGGGGTTGAGATTGGGTCGTCTTTTAGTGCAGAAATGGGCACTACCACAAAGCCTGCTGGGGTGGCTCCGACGACTCCACCTGCTTCGACTCCACCTGCTTCGACTCCGCCTGCTTCGACTCCTAGAGCGACAACGAAAGCTAAAGTTCCGGCGGCTCCTGCTCCGATCGATCAGCCAGAGTTGGATGATATTCCGTTTTAAGGAGAATTGATGGCTTTGGAGGTTGGGCAGGTAGTTGTTAAGGTTTTTAGTCCAGGATCTAAGGCCTAAAGCTGGTTGACTGAAGAAAGCCTTAAAACTCTTATTTGTCAGGCTGGCGAATGCTGTTAGCGTCGCAAGTGCCTTCGGCAACGCGCCTAGCGGAGCGAAGTCTGCCTCCGCAGACTAAACTTATTCAAGGTTTTATTAATCCGACGTGAATTCGATGAGAGTTTTTTCGCTTCGTTGTTCACGGCTTCTGCCCCCCAACCCCCCAATTTTGGGGGACTTTAAGAGAGGAATTCTGGTTCAAAGTCCCTCACTCGTGGGGGATTTGGGGGGCGTTTCTGGATCTAAAAGCGAAGCGAAGCGTTCATCGAACTGACGTTAATCCGCGAAGGCAAATTTTGTTTTGTTAGCTGCGATTTTAACCGCCAAGCAAAAAGTTTTGTCAGTTAACCAGGGTCTAAAGTCTTAAAAGTCTTATTTTTCGCTGAATGTCCAGGCTTCGTTCCAGTTTTCGGGGATGCCTTGTTCGAGTAGTTGATGGATGCGATCGAGGTATAAGCTTGCAGTCTGGTCGGCAGGATTGAAGGCTAACACTTGCTCAAAATTGGATTTTGCATCGTCTAAAGCGCCCTTTCGATAACAGTCGATGCCTTGCTCAAAGGGGACTTGTGTTTGTCGTTTGAGATGTTGGACTTCCCTGGTTTCAGCGTCTAGGACTTCGTAGATGGCGATCGGCTCGTTGCGACCTTTGACGATGACGCGATCGAGAAATCGGGTTTGATAGCGATCGGAGTTGCTGAGATGGTCGAGGGTTTGCCCTGAGATCACCATCGAAACGCCGTAAAATCGGGTAAGTCCTTCTAGACGAGAGGTGAGGTTGACGGTATCCGAAAAGGCATCGCCTTGAATTCGATTGTCTTCGCCGACCATGCCTAACATCATGTGGCCGACGTGGATACCGATGCCAACTTGGATGGGCTGATCGCCTCGATTTTGGCGCTGTTCGTTGTATTCCTGGACGCGATGCTGTTTGGCAACTCCGGCAGCTACGGCATCATCGGCCCCTTCGGGAAAAACAGCCATCATGCCATCGCCGAGAAATTTGACGATAATCCCGTAGTGATTGCGAATTTCGGGACTGACGCGCTTGAGGTAGGCGTTGACAAAGTTGAAATTTTCCTGCGGGGTCATGGTTTCTGAAATGGTGGTGAACGATCGAATGTCACTAAACATCACCGCCATTGTTTTGCTGACATAATCGCCGAGTTGCACATCGGTTACAGTTTCTTTGCGTAAAAATCGCAGATATTCGGTTGGAAAAAATCGCGCAAAGGATTGATTGAGCCGTTTTAATTCTTGCTCACGAGTGTTGATGGTTTTGACCATTTGAGTGAAGGTTTTGGCCAGTTGTCCGAGTTCGTCAGGGCGATCGCTCACATCACTCAAACTCTCTAGTTGAAAGGCATTTTGTTCGACTGCGACGGCTGCTTTGGTGAGCTTATCGACTTGTTGAATGTAGAGGGCTTGTCGCTCATTTTCTTGACGCAGCAGGGATTCGGCTTCTTGGCGCTTGAGTAGATTGTTGTAGGCTCTGGAATGGTAGCGAATCCGGGCGACTAGCTCGACGCGATCGGGCAGTTTCACTAAATAATCATTTGCGCCAAGTTCAAACGCTTGGGCTTTGATCAGCGGGTCTTCTTTACTCGACAGGACAATCAGCGGCACGTCGTAAGTGGGGGCATCGTGCGATCGCAAAAACTGCACCAGCAGCAAGCCGTCGATCTGAGGCATGACCAGATCCTGCAAAATTACGGTGGGACGGCATTTTTGGGCAACGGCGATCGTTTGTAGAGGATTGTCGCAATAGTGAAACACAATGTCATTTTCTGGAGCCAGCATTCGCTGCACCGCTTCGCTAATGATCGCTTGATCGTCAATTAAAAGAACGGTAATCGGATCACTCATAGAAACGTCAACGCGAATAGGAACGAGATAGAGTCGTTGCGATCGCTTCAGGCGTTAGGACATCGACAGCAGCCTTTAGCTCGATCGCCGCTTTGGGCATTCCATAAACCACACAGCTTTCTTTATTTTGAGCAATGGTGTACCAGCCTCGCTGTCTCAAAGCACTCAATCCGGTGGCTCCGTCGCGTCCCATTCCGGTCAGTAAAATGGCAGTGCCTTTGGTTGTCCAGTAGCGCGCCACGCTGTTAAAAAACACATCGATCGAGGGACGATAGGGATATTCAACGGGAGATTGGGTGTAAGTCAGCGTTCCGTTAGACTGCAAACATAAATGATCGTTGGTGCAGGCGACGAGGATAGTCCCTCTTTCGGGACGATCGCCCACCATTGCTTTTTTGACCGGAAGCGGCGTTTCATGACTCAGCCAATCGATCAAACCAACCGCGAACTGTGCGTCTACATGTTGCACAATCACGATCGCGGCGGCAAGATTTATCGGCAAGCGAGACAAAATTGTAGCGAGGGCTTTGGGCCCACCTGTTGAGGCTCCGATCGCAATCAAAGCGGAAGTCGATCGTACCTGAGAAGAAATGGGCGCAAAATCAGATTTGTCGATCAGCTTCTCGATTGTGGCAATTTTATGTAGGAGTGTCTGAGCGGCTTCGGGGGGTTCTTGGCTGCCCAAAATTGGCGTATTCACCGCATCGAGTGCCCCCTGTCCCATCGCCTCAAACACTTTGGCGGAGCTTTGTTGCACATTGGCAGTCACAATCAGAATGGCACAGGGCGATCGCTGCATAATTTGACGAGTCGCTTCCACGCCATCCATTTCAGGCATGATCAGATCCATCAAAATCAAGTCAGGACGGTCTTTGGCGCATTGAGCCACCGCTTCTATTCCTGTTTTGGCAATCCAAGCGATCTGATGTGGAGCCTTTAACAAAACTCGCCGCAGCGCTTCGATCGCGATCACCGTATCGTTAACAATTGCGATTCTCATGATGGTTGTCCGATCAGATCGACGACTGCTTGAATCAAGGTATCGTCATGAAAACTACTCTTGGTTAAATAGTAATCTGCTCCGGCATCTAATCCTTGAAGTCGATCGTCTTCGCGATCTCGATAAGAAACGACAATCACGGGAATCGATCGCAGTCGAGAATGGGCTTTGATCTGTTTGATTAGCTCGATTCCATTCATTCTAGGCATATCAATATCGCTGATGACTAAATTGTAAGTGTGACTGCGGACAGCATTCCAGCCTTCCATGCCATCGACGGCGACATCAACTTGATAACCCCGATTTTCGAGTAGTTTGCGTTCAACTTCGCGCACGGTGATTGAGTCATCGACAACTAGAATTTTTTTGCGCCCAACGGTTGTGGTCTTTTGGCGAGGGGTGACTTGTCCCGCTTCGAGCAGAATGTTGGTCGATCGCACTAAATCAGAAACATCTAAAATCAAGACTAGCGATCCGTCACCCATCAAGGCCGCCGCGCTGACATCTTGCACTTTCCCCAGGCGGGCATCTAGTGGACGAACGACTAGTTCTTGTTCTCCGAGACAGTGATCGACGATCAATCCATAAGTCGCTGACTGTTGGCTGATCAGGACGACCCACAGCGTATTAGAAGGAGCAATCGCAGGTAAATTGAGAACTTGAGCCAGGGACACTAAGCCGACGTTTTTATCATTGAAGGTGAAGTATTGGCGGTTTTCGGCAACGGAGATTGAAGTGCGATCGAGTTCTACAATGCAATCAATCCGAGACAAGGGAAACGCATAGGATTCGCCAGCAATCTCGACGAGCAGCGTCCGCACAACTGAGAGCGTCAAGGGGAGTTGAAAATGAAAGCTAGTTCCCTTTCCTAGATGAGAAGTCGCCCGAACCGTTCCGCCAACTTCTTGAGCCATTGTTTTGGCAATATCTAATCCGACTCCGCGCCCGGAGAGTTCTGTTACTTGTTTGGACAATGAAAACCCTGGTAAAAACAGAAACTCCATCAGTTCTGCATCGCTCATCTGACGGGCAACTTCTGGCGGGGCAAGATTGCGACGAATCACCTGCTGACGAATTTGACGCGGATCAATCCCTCTGCCATCGTCAGACACCGTAATCGCCAGTAGGCCGCCCCGATGAAAGGCTTCGAGTTGAATAGTGCCTTCGGGAGGCTTTTGGGCTGAGATTCGGGCTTCGGGTGATTCTAATCCGTGGTCGATCGCATTCCGTAAAATGTGAGTCAGGGGCGCTTCTAGCTGTTTGAGAATGTCGCGATCGACTACAGTGGATTCGCCCAAGACATTTAGTTTTACCTGTCTGCCAAGCTGACGAGCCAGGTCGCGCACCATACGAGGAAAGCCCTGCACCCCATCGACAAAGGGCCGCATCTGTGATCGAATCACTTCGCGATAGAGACGATCAGACAAGTTATCAGTGCGACGAATATAGTCTTCGAGTTCTCCAATGCGATTGTTTAATAGGTCTCGACAATCTTGTTCTTGACGACGAGAGCGATCGAGCAACGGTTCATTAACGTCGTCGTTTAAAGTCTTTTGTTGAAGTGCTTCGAGGGTTTTAGACAAGGCAGCTTGACGCGATTTTAATTGTAGAAGCGAGTCTGCAAAAGGTTGTAGCCAATTTGCTGCAATCATCGATTCTCCAGCGAGTCCGACAATCCGATTCAGGTTTTCTGCACTCACCCGCACAACTCGATCGCGCATCGCATTGTTATCGTCGGACTGATCGGACTGTTCTAGAACATTGGGAGTAGTAGAATTATTGTCGTTGTCTAAGCGATCGAGCGATTGTAGAACAGTAGACTGTGGAACATTGAATTGTAGAACATTGAGAGTAGTCGGAACGGCTTCAATCTGTTGAACTTCGACCTGTTGAACAATGGGCGCAGAGTGAACTTCGGTGGCATTAAGCGCTGATCGAACGGCTGCAAATTCAGCATTGTGTTGTTCGAGCCATTGAGGAAGTTGGGCTTCGGGCGTTTGACTGAGTGTTTGCAGCAAATCAACTCCGCGAAACAGGATATCGATCTGATCGGGCGTTAGCGTCAAGGCTTGACTCTGAGCCGCTACAAAACAATCTTCCATATCGTGTGCCAACTCAACGGCAGCATTCAAACCTACAATCCGAGCCGCCCCCTTGATCGAATGGGCAGACCGCATCAGAGCTTCGAGTTCTTGAGTTGAATCAGGTTGAGCTTCGATCGCAATCAAACCATTGTTCAGTCGAGTGGCTTGTTCCTCTACTTCTTGCCGAAACAACTCCATTAAGGACGCATCACTTAGAATGGGCGCAACTCCTTGCGGGTGACTCGAAGAACTTGCTGGCTCAGGCTGAGGTTCACTAGAAGACGGCGGCAGAACTGTTGTAGAAGCTGGAGAAGGCTGTTCAGCCGGATGAGGTAGATTGAGTTCGATCGCACTTTGAGCGCGTACAAAATCTTCGGTATGTCGAAATAGCCATTGAGTCATCTCAGCATCCTCAACCTGGCTGACTTCCTCTAACAAATTGCTGGCATATTGTAGAGAATCCAGCTTCGCAGAACTTAATTGGAGTGAATGATTTTGGGCTGCGATCAAACTAGCTCTCATGGTTTCGGCTAAGTGAGCAACCATCTCAAGTTCGACCAGGTAGGCTGCTGCTGCGATCGTGTGTAATGCTCTGATCACAACATCAAGTTGACTGTTTGTCGGGTGTTGTTTGAGTGCGGTTAGACCCTGTTTTAGACCTTCAACTTGAGTTTTTGTTTCTTGACGAAACACATCGCGCATTGAATAATCGCCCATCACACTAGCCCCCGATCGAGCCGATCAATTAACCGTTCGGCATCCAGATAGCTTACAGGTTGATTGTTCCATTCCAAAATGCCCTGAGTGTAAGTGTTGGCTCTGGTAATCACGATCGGCGCTTCTCGAATGTTACTTAAGGGAACGCGATAAATCCCCTCTACTTCTGCGATCGGAAACACCCACTTGCGATGATCAACGCCGACAACGAGCATTCGTTCTGCATCAGGACGGACTTCACTCGCTGCTTCTAAGCCCAAAAACTGCTGCAAAGAGGCACACAGTAGAATCTCACCTCGAATGCTCACCAGCCCCAAAAAAACCTCATTACTTCGATGGGGCAGCGTATGAATAGCAGTCGGATGAATGACTTCCTGGAGCAATCGCACCGAAAAAGCAAACCGCTCCTCACCTAGCCGAAACACAATCAGCGACAGCGTTTCTTCATTAGACTTGAGACGATCAACCGTCGATTCAGCCGCAATTGTTTGAGTAGATTGGGCAATGTCTGCGATCGCAACCTCCCGTTCGAGTAAGCTGCGTCCAGCCATCGAATACACCGAACAGTTGCGACAATGTAAAACGGTGGCTAGTCGATCGCACGATCGGTCACCTTCCACACCCATGTGATTCCAACAGTCGATCGTGCTTGTTGAATCCTGTGGAACCATCATCACACTACACCTTAAATTGAGAAATTTCACGCTGTAAGCCTTGTGCAGCATCGTCCAACTGAGTCAGAGCGTAATTGGTTTCCTGAAGTGATTGAACTGTTTGCTGAGAGGCTTCGCTGAGTTGAGCGATCGCGGTACTAATTTGTTCTGCGCCTCGATATTGCTCATCCATACTTTGGCTAACTACCTCAAACCGGGGCGCTAACCCTTGAACATCGGTGATAAAGTTGGCGATCTGAGTGCTGACAGTGCCGACTTCTTCAACATATTGACCCACCTCTTGACGAAATTTGTCTACCTCCATGACGCTAGTAGAAACAGATGACTGCATCTCTTTAACCATCTGCTCAATTTCTAACGTGGACACCGCAGATTGATCTGCTAGTCGGCGAATTTCTCGCGCTACGACCGCAAATCCGGCTCCGTATTCTCCGGCTTTCTCGGCTTCGATCGCCGCATTCAGTGAAAGTAAATTAGTCTGAGCCGCCACTTTTGTAATAGTTGTCACCACGTTGTTAATGTTATTCGCCTTGTCGTTCATTACGTTTAACTTTGATGAGATCGAATTCGTTGAATAGACTAATCGCTGCATTGCAGATTGGATTTTATCTAGATTTGTTTGACTGTTGGAAGCACTGAGGGTCGTGTTTTGTGCCGTTTTTGCCACATCATCCATCGACTTGGCTAAATCTCCTGAAGTCATCGCAATTTGTCGAGCGGTTGCATTCACTTCATTCATGGAGGCAAACTGTTCGTTAACCGTCGCTTCTAGTTGTCGTCCGGCGGCTGCGATTTGTGTGGTAGAGGTGCTAATTTGGATGCCCGATCGCTGTGCTTGAGCAATTAAAGCATTCAGGCTATTTGTCATGTTTTGAAACGCGGTGAGCAGTTGTCCGATTTCAGTGTCATCTTGATGCGCGGCGACCCCTTGCGGGTAACTCGAAGAGATCGATTGTGTCAAATCTCCATCTGCGACCTGTTGCGCTACTTTAGAAACCCGATCAATTGGTTGAGTAATCTGACGGTTCAAAATCACGCCAATTAGCGCCAGCAGCACAACTCCTACAGGAATGCCATAGAGTAAGCTATTCAAAGTTCGACGAGCCGAGTTGTCTGCGGCCTGCGATCGCGTTCGTAATAACCCTTGTTCTTCTGCTTTCATCCGACCAGTCAGATCGCGAATTTGATCCATTAATTGCTTGCCCTGTCCCGATCGCACGACTTGCAAAGCAGCATTGCTACCTCGCGTTTGTCGCAGTTGAATAGTCGTCTCTAGTTCAGATAATTTTTGGGTAATCACAGGCTCCAGTGTTTGAAGATAGGCCTGTTGATTAGGGTTGTCTTTAATCAATGCCCGAATGCTTTGGAGCCGATTTTGAATGTTCGATCGGGCCTGATTGTAGGGAGCCAAATAGCGAGTTTCATTGGTCAACAAATAGCCCCGCTGTCCGGTTTCGGCATCTCTGACCATCGACAAAATTCCTTCTAGCTCACTCAACACCTGATAAGTATGTTCTTCTTGACGAGCGGCTGATATAAGCTCCTGAGTTCCGCGAAAGGCAACTAGCCCGATCGTTGCAAAAACAGTCAAGCCCAATGCAAATCCGACTCCAATTTTAGTTCCAATATTCCAGCGATTTAACATTCACCAACCTGCTCACCAAAATTGAGTTCTAGGATATCGTTCTTTTTCAAAAAATAAATCCATCGTAAGGCAGCAAATCACGCTAAATTCTCATTTCAGACCCCGCTTTAACCAAATGAACTCTTGTCTCTCAATTAAAATAAATACTACAAGATTATGGATTAAGAATTCGTTGGATTCTTGCCCTCAAAAGTATTGCCGTTGACGTATCTCCCTGTTGTTCTTTTAACAAGGCTAAATGAATGAGTGCTTCATAGAAACTTGAATTTAAATACAACGCTCTTTGAAACGATCGCTCTGCTCGTTCCAAGTCATTGAGTTCTTGATAGATCTCACCTAACAAAAGGTGGGCGTGAGCATTGCTGCGATCGTGGCTTAAACAAGCTTCGGCAAGATTAGCAGCCTCAATCAGTTGTCCGCGATCGGCGAGTTGTTTTGCTCGATCAAGCGCTGAAATAGGCGGTGGGACTGGCAGTTTTGCAGTGGGTTGCAGGGCAATGTTTGGGGTCGGCTTTTCACTAATTTGGGCAGGTTGAAACGTGGCTAGATTTTGTTTTTGATAGGCAAAGGCAGACGGATAACGCATCGACACATAGGATTTTGCAGTAATTTGAGAAGTCTCGGCAGCACCTACAAACAATAACCCTGACTGCATCAAAGCTCGGTCTAAGTGTTCAAGAACTTGATTTCGGGCAGTTTGATCGAGATAAATTAGCAAATTTCGACAAAAGACAATGTGATACTGATGTAGCAATAAGGCAGAATCTAAAAGATTTCCTTGTCTAAAACGAACGGTCTCTCGCACCCACGATCGCACTTCAACTCCGTCTTTAACTGCTTGAAAATAGCGCTGATTGATAGAATACTCGCCTCGAAAAGATTTTTTAGAATAAGTCGCGCGGTTTGCTTTTTGTAAGGCTTGTTGGCTAACGTCGATCGCATCAATCTGAAACTGAGCGGCTGTGAGTCCTGATTCAAATAGGGTGATCGCGATCGAGTAAGGTTCTTCTCCAGTCGAGCAGGGCACTGATAAAACTCGTAATAAGGGCCGCTTCCCTAAAGTTTGAACAAGTTGAGTTTTAACAAACTGACTGAGACAAACAAAAGGCGCTTGGTCGCGAAAAAACCACGTCTCTGGCACTACTACTGCTTCGATCAAGGCTTCAACTTCTTGGGGCGAGGTCTGTAAACGATACCAATAAGCTGTTAGATCGGACAATCCACACAGGGTTCGGCGCTGGTTGATTGATCGAGCGATCGTGTTTGACCCGATACTTGCGGCATCTAATCCAATCTTTTGCCTCAGCATCGTTTCAATTTTAGTTTCAATGCTGGTTTGTGACATTAGCTTGTGCGTTCTCTCCAGCAATCAAAAAGGTGTGTTGAACTTCAGAAATAAGTGTTTCCCAATGAAATCGTTGAATCATTCTATCTCCATTGATCAAAATTTCACCCAAATAGGGCGCATGATGAAGCGGCTCGATCGGGCTAAGTTCCGTATCCGCCTGAGACAACGTTTCTGTGACTCGTTCGGCTAACAATCCCAGCAGACGATCGCGCTGATCTTTGACCATCATGATTCGGGTACTGTAACGCGATCGACAGGGCGTATCGACTATCAAGCTGCCTAGATCGATCACAGGCACGATCGAGCCGCGATAATTAAACACACCTGCCACATGGGAAGGCACCCGATCCAGCTTTCTCAAAGTGACGATCGCAATCACCTCGATCACTTGAGCACTGTCGATCGCGTACAGGTTTTCCCCAGCTTGAAACAGCAGCATGAGCATTGTTTTTACCGCCTTTAGAATCGTTCTGAACCTAGGCGGTTTTAAACTGATTTGAAACCTATCTTAGGACTGAAATTTAGAAAAATTACTTTCATAAACTTCTATCAATAGACATCCTGCATGAATAGAATTTTCGATGTCACCTGCTGCTTAGGTCTTGCTCCGTTTGGGTCGGCTTGTGCCCCCTAAATCCCCCATTCTGGGGGACTTTGAAACCGCAAGTCTTGGCTCAAAGTCCCTCACTTGTGGGGGATTTAGGGGGCGTCTCCGAATCCGCGCAGGAGGTCTACTGAATCCAATTCTACTTGCTAATACTAACCCTTCTCGAAGCTGCACTCTTTTGATGCCCTCTAACCTCCCTTAAGATCCATGCACTTCACAAAAAGCTGGAGTGAGCTTCAAAAATCAAGTCCAAAATTCTACTCGCTGTTTTGCAAACAATTTGGTTCACCGTTACCAATGTTTATATCTAAAGAAGGATTTTGTTGTCATCAGCATGATTCAGAAGTAGATTTTGCGGTACGGTATGGATGTACTCGTTACTACTAGCAGCGTTTTCAGCAAGTTACAGTCAGCCAACCACTCTAATCGTGACTACTATCGGACGTTCTAAACACAGCGAAAATCGATTGTTTTTGAACATGGTTGCGGGTGGGACAATGGGACTCCTGACCGTAGTCGCGAGCGCCTCGTTTGGGACGGTAATTTTTTCGGGCGATCTGGCGAATGCACTCCCGTTTGGTCTGGGATTGTTGCTGTTTAGCTCAATAATTATTAGCGCGATCGTTGCTTCATTAAGTTCTTATCCCAGCGTCGTTGCCACCGTTTCAGATACCTCGATCCCCGTGTTGGGTCTGGTCGCTCGTCAGATTGTAGATTTGATGCCGGGTGCGTCGATCGAAGCCAAGTTGTTGACGGTGGGGGCGGCGATTGTATTGAATTCGGTCGTGGGTGGCGCGGTGTTGATGGCGCTGGGTCAGTTCAAATTGGGGGGCTTGATTCGCTTTATTCCCTACCCAGTTGTAGGCGGTTTTCTGGCGGGGACAGGCGTTTTACTGATGCAGGGTGCTTTTAATTCGCTCAATGGCGTGGATTATGACCACCTGACGTTTTCTATGTTTTTGCAGCCCAATGTGTTGTTTCAGTGGTTGCCAGCGATTTTGTTTGCGACGGCGATGTTTCTATTGCCCAGGTTTGTTGAGCATTTTCTACTACTTCCTGGGATTATTGCAGTTGCGATCGCGCTCTTCTACCTCGGACTGGCTCTCACAGGAACCGCGATCGAACAGGCTAATGCTCAACAATGGCTACTGGGTACAATTCCCTCTGGTCAACTGTTTCGCTTCAACACAATTTCGACGATTCAATCGGCAAACTGGGGCGTTGTCTTTCAGCAGATTCCCAGTCTGGCGGCGCTGTGGCTGATTGAGTCGCTCTCTCTACTGCTAAATGCAAACGGGATTGAACTGCTGGCAGGACGAGACTTTGACCTCAACCGTGAACTAAAAATCGCAGGAGCCGCCGCGATCGTCTCTGGAGCAGGGGGCGGCGTGAGCGGATTTTCGAGTGTCGGAGAAACAACGCTGGCACAAAATCTAGGTGGCACAGGGCGGCTTGTGGGCTGGCTGATTGCAGGCATTTGTATGACCATGTGTTTTGGAAACGCTGCGGTTTTATCATACTTCCCAAAGTTCATCCTGGTGGGCATTCCATTGTTGTTGGGGGTTGAATTTTTTTACGATTGGATCTATCGCGCCTGGTTCAAATTTTCTCGATCGGACTACTGCATTATTTTGCTGATTGTGTTGGTAACGGCGACAGTTGGTTATCTGCAAGGGATTAGTGTGGGACTGATTGCGGCGATCGTGCTATTTGTGATCAACTATAGTCAGCTTGCGGTCACAAAGCGCATTAGCTCTGGAGCCTACTATCACAGCAATGTCCTGAGAACACCCCAAGAACTCGACATTCTCGCCGCAGAAGGTGAACAGATTTATGTCTTAGAACTACAAGGCGTGATCTTTTTTGGCACTGCTACTAAGCTACTCAACCAGATTCGCAGTCAACTCTATTGCACTGAGGATCAGCGGACGACTGATGTCACGATCGACCCCATCCGCTATGTGATTCTAGATTTTCGTCTGGTGAGTGGTCTAGATGCGTCAGCCGTTCTGAGTTTTGCCAAACTTAAGCAGCTTGCAATGCAGCAGCAAGTTCATTTACTGTTTACACACCTATCTAAGGATGCGACTCAGCGATTAAAGCAGGGCGATTGTCTAGATGAAGCCGACCCATTGTGTCATGTGTTTGCCGATGTCGATCGCGCGTTGGAATGGTGCGAAGAACAAGTCCTCAAAACCCATCGGCTCAAAAAACTTGGATCAGATTCGCCAGAAACAACCCTACATCAATACCTCAAAACGACGTTTGTTGACCCTACTCAGGTCGATCGCTTAATGTCGTACCTCAAGGTCTGTGAGTTTGCAGAAGGCGAGTATTTGTTTCATCAAGGTGATCCCTTTGATGGGCTGTACTTTGTCGGATCGGGCCAGGTGAGCGTTGTTCTGGAACTAGAAAGTGAACAAACAAAACGCATTCGCACTTATACGATCGGCAATACGATCGGTGAAATGGGTCTATATCGTCAAGCCGATCGCATGGCTTCTGTGATCGCAGACAAACCCAGCACTGTTTACTTTTTATCGACCGAAGCATTCCATACGATCGAAGCCTCTGATCCTATACTTGCTTCAAACATTCATCGATTTGTCGTCAACCTACTAGCCGAGCGTCTAGAACATCGAGAACAAGAACTAAAAAATCTATTACAGTCGTCGTGAAGGGTTCTCGCTCAGATGATAAATTCGCAAAGCCCCCTAGATTCTCCACAAGTGAGAGATCCAGTCGATCGCAAATTGATATTGTTTCGTTGATTGTCGGATTTCGACCCCCCTAAAGTAAACCCAACAGCTTGGAGCCAGCTAGAAATATTCATTTGCGATCGACTGAATCTTCTACAGTTGAATGGTCTTTTTGTCGTGCAATTCCTCCAAATGTATGAGTGAACCAGCGCCCATGACAATATCGAACTTCATCAGAGAACGTTGAACTTGATAGCCCAATAACACGCGAATCACTTGATATTCAGTCGTCAAATCGCTCGTGCCATCCCATTTGAGATAGGCCAGTTGATTTGAAGCAACTTCACTCAATTGTTCAACAAACTCTTCAATACAATCTCTCACGTCTGAGAGAATGCCAGAGGGCATAAAAATCAATCGCTCTTGCAAATCCAACGTAACGGTGACTTGGTATCGTCTCACTAACGAGCATTGCAACTCAAAGCTAAACAAAACCGAGTCAGGAAGGTGTCTCCTAACGGCCATGTTGTTTTGTCTTCTCTGTTTAGTTCAAAGAGGATGGGAGCGCAGACGTTTCAAACGCTCCCGCAGGGTATGAAGTATATGCAGGATCTTGATTCCAACCTTTCAAGATCCCATCGCAAAGCAGACGTAGTA
>NZ_JBJPHT010000055.1:0-48334 GCF_052939475.1 Phormidesmis sp. 146-20 | reverse complement strand
TGACTAATGTAGCGTGAACTTAAACTTACTGTCAAGAGATTCGCTGGAAAATGTTTTCGATCTTCTCTAGATCCCGCACTGGACAAAGCTTTGGGCTTTCTTAAGTGGGGAAGTGTGAAACAGTTCGTCTCGTCTTGACAAGAAAATTAGAACCTTGACGGCTCCCCGTCCTGAAGTCCGAGGATTCTTGGATCATGGGGAGTCCTACGACTTTACGACTTTACCCTCACCAAAATTCACTGCGATTCGCCCCACCGCTGGGTCAGTTCTGAAATTGAGCAATCTTCTCCTTCCCAGTTCTGATTGCGACTGCTGATCAATCCACCCTAGCCAATCGGTAAATGCACGATAAAAGAACTGCCTTTACCGACTTCAGACTTAATTTGAATAGTGCCGTTATGGGCGTGGACAATTCTCTGGGATAGCTGCAAGCCTAGACCACTTCCGCCTCGTTTGTGTTTGCCCTGAACGAAGCTCTCAAATAGGGTGGCTTGCTCCTCCGGCGGAATGCCATAGCCTGTATCTCTGACTTCGATCCTGACCATTGGAATCCTTAAACCATACTCAGATTCTTGGTTTGACACTTTAGATAGGTTGATGTTCACAGAGCCTTGATCTGTGAATTTGATGGCATTGCCAATAAGGTTGGTCATAACGCGATTCAGTTCTAGCCGATCGCCTTTGATCATCAAATCCTGGTCGTCATTGGCTTTTTCAAGGTTTAGGGTTAGTCCCTTATCGATCGCCAGTGGGGAGAGCGCCTTCATCACCTCTTCGGTCAGACTGGCTAGATTGACGAGAGAGAATGTCAGCGTTTTACGCCCTGCCTCGTAACGGTAAACTTCTAATAGCATGTTTACCATTGTCAGCAAGTTTTCGTTGCTTCGGATCATGGTAGCGATCGCTTCTTGAATGTCGTCAGACAGGTCGCCCATGACACCTTGAGCCAGCAGATTTAACATGCGATCAGCAGCAACCAGGGGCGTTCTCAGGTCGTGGGTCAGACGGGAAACAAAATCTTCTCGTTGGCGAGCAATCTGGTCACGCTCATCGACGCTGTGTTTAAGTCGCAATAAAGCGCGGACTCGTGCCAAGAGTTCATCAAAGTGGACGGGCTTGCGAATAAAGTCGTCTGCACCTAGATCTAGACCTTGAGCGACACTCGGCTGATCGTAGGCAGTCGTTAGTAAAATTGGCATGAAAGGAAGGGCGCTGTTGTCGCGAATGCGTCGAGTCACCTCATACCCATCCATACCCGGCATCATGACATCCAGTAGAACCAAGTCAGGCGGCGATTGATTAATTTTATCTAAGGCATCTTTACCACTGTCAGATAACTCAACCTGGTATCCCTCGTCTTGCAGGATGGCTTGAATGAGTAAACAGTTGTCAGGGGTATCATCCACCACCAGAATGCGATCGACTTTGGGCAATTTGGTGAAGGGCGATGAGTTCATACGGGTAGCCGCAGCCGAAGGGCTGAGAATTTTATCAGTCTCTAAGTAATAAACCTTTCTTGGAGTCGCTTTGCGTCCTTCTTTTGAGAGATTTTTGGGGGCTTGTCAAAAGCTGTTGAGAGGTTGAGCTAAAAGTTCAAGCAACCGTTTTATTAGGGACTGTAAGTTTTGACATAGGCAACCGCTGTTGGCGTAACTTCTTGAATGAGTTGGTTGACTAGAGATTGTTCGTCCTGAGTCCAAATTCTAGAGCATCCAAACACACAAGGCTGCAAAACGCCCCAGAGTTGTCCGTGCTGACATACATGGCCATGAATTAGGGCACGGTGCCCAAAATTTTCTTTCTCAAACTGAGCGTTCAGAATTTCTGGACTGGTCGCCTCCACATCTTCTACAAAGATTGACGGTTCAGTCTTTAGAGCAGCCGCAAACATGGGGTCTTCGTCGGGCAAAGAGTCGGGTTCAGGTTTCCAGTCTTCGTCGTAGACCGTGGGAACGCTTGAGTCACGAGTCCAGCAAAAGGGCACTCGGCCCATCTGGGTTTGGGGATTGCGAAGGTAGAAGAAGCAGCGATCGACTTGCAAAAATTCTCCCACAGCAGGCATCAATGCAGATAAAAAATCTTCTGGGGGTAGGGAAGCGTCAGGAAGCGTCAGAGAGGATGAAATCATTTTGCAGCCTCAAGGTCTTTGACAAACGTCCATTCCAGAAGATCACGCGGAGCTTGTTTGAGAGCCTGAGTCAAGCTGGCATCGTCATCATATTTAATTTGTGAGAGGTGAGAAAATTCGACATTGACGGTGAAGCGATCGTCCTCAAAGCACCAAGGCATAACCGTGACCAGTCCATTGGCAGCTTGTTTAATGTCATAGCGCTGTCCATCCGGGCCTTTGCTGATTTCAAGAGCGCGTTCGTCTTCTGGAAGTTCTTGCTGACAAAGGATTAGAGAGAGGCGATCGCACCATTGCATGAAGTCATAGGCGCTGGCAGCATCATCTTTAGAGATACCAAGTTCTTCTCGCCAACGGGTTTGGTTTTCGATTTGCTCATCCAAGAACTGATCTCCCTCTTCTGACTCACCTCGAAAGCCTTCGAGCAGACGACTCTGGTGCATTGAGTTGAGCAAAGCAACCCAACGACCGCGATATAGAGCGCCTTCCATGTGCTTGCGAAGTAGTTTGTAGTCTGGCCCGGACTCATTTTGGGTGAAGTCCATCGGAGCACCTGCTTTGGTGATGATATTCTCCTGCCATTCTCTTTCGAGGTCATCGTGGTGAGACACTGCGGCGATCGTTTCATATAGGCGAGGAGGAGCGTCTTTTCTGCGCCATTGTCCACCAAGTTGGGCTGCAAGTAGGGCATGGGCACGGTGATAGATAACGTCCCAGCCGTCTTTTGCGGGATTGACAATCACGATCGTATCTCCTGAGTTGATAGAAGGGTAAAGCTGAATCAGCAGAAACCAGAATAGCTGTACTAAAGGCTTCACAAATCTATCGGACGGTCGAAAATTCGCGTTTTAGGCAGAAGTTGCTTCTAAAGAGGCGAGACGGCCGTCTTCCATGTGTAGGGTGCGATCGGAGAGGTCTAAAATTCGGTTGTCGTGAGTCACAAGCAGAATGGCTGAACCTTGTTTTTTTGCCAAGTCGTGCATGATTTCTACTACGTCTCGCCCCGATTTTTTGTCTAGTGCTGCGGTCGGTTCATCTGCTAACACGATTTTGGGATTGCAGACCAGGGCACGGGCGATCGCGACTCGTTGTTTTTGTCCGCCAGAAAGTTCGTTGGGGTAATGATGGGCCCAATCGCCCAGTCCGACAGCTTCTAGCATGGCTTCAGCGCGATCGCGAGCTTCACTAGCCGGAATATCGGCATGAAGTTCGATCGACATCTGCACATTTTGCCAAGCCCTGAGTGAGTTTAATAAGTTGTGCGCCTGAAAAATGTAACCAATGTTGCGACGCAGTTCGACCAATTGACCTTCTGAAGAGCCTCGGAGTTCTTGACCTAACACTTTCATGCTGCCCTCTTGGGTCGATCGCAGTGCCCCGATCAAAGTCAGCAAAGTTGTTTTTCCAGACCCTGAAGGGCCCGTCATAATCACCACTTCACCAGGGTCGATCGTCGCCGTTACCTCAAATAAAATCTGCTTTTTTAGGCGACCAGTTCCAAAGTAATGATTGACCTGATCGATCGCGATAATAGGTTCTTGAGACATGGTGAAAGTTTGGGATTTAGAAGATGTCTGCTGGATCAGCGTCTTGAACTTTGCGAACGGCAATAATGCCCGACAACATACACATGATCATTGCCAAAAACAGAACTAAAATCCCCCTCTGTAGGGTCATGTATACAGGTAAAGCCGTTGCATTTTTGGTGAGGTTGTAAATACCGATACAAAGCAGATATCCAGGAATATAGCCCATCACCGAGAGAATTAGAGCTTCTTGAAAGACGACCGAAAGCAAGTAGCGATTTTTGTAGCCCATTGCTTTGAGGGTTGCGTATTCTGCCAGGTGATCTGTCACATCTGTATAGAGAATTTGGTAGACGATCACCGTACCAACGATGAAACCGATTACCGTTCCTAGTGTGAAGATGAAGCCGATCGCAGTGCTGTCTTGCCAGTATTTTCGCTCAAATTCAATAAATGCCTTTTTGGATAAAACTCTGACATCTCCCACTACAAAATCCTCCCTGGCTTGTTCGGGAGTTTTGTTAGGATCAATTCTCTGTTCTCCAGGCAAGTTTTGTTTGAATCGCTCCAATGTTTTCTCTAGGTTGGCACCTGGTTCGAGCTTGATTAAACCGATATCGATCTGCTCTTTCTTTCTAGAAGTGAAGATGCGCTGAAAGTTTAAATCACTGGTGATCAAATTGCCGTCTGCCCCAAAAGAAGCCCCTAATCGAAATAAACCGACGACCTCAATTCGACGGCTTTCAACCTCGGTTTTGATGAATATGTTAGATGACTTTGACTCCTCAAACTTTGCTGGAATTGGGCCAAATTCAGGACGGGAGGCGCTGTCAAATATTACAACATCTGCTAACCGTAATTTATTCTCACTCGCGTTGACTTCTGGAAGTGAAAATACCTTATCTCCAGGAACCAGCCCGATCACCAAAATACTGCGAGTTTGGGGTTGAGGTGGGCCGTCCCAAAATGGGTTTTTCCAGATACCAAATCCTAGATAAAGAGGGCTAATAGACTCAACACCAGAGAACCCAAGCGATTGGTACAACCGTCGCTGAGGAAATGTCTTCATTGAAATGAGCGCTGTCGATTGAGGGCTAATCAAAAAAATGTCACCCTCCAAACTTTGGTGAAGCGTGATCGCACTCTCAAACAGCGCATCCTGAAAACCCAGTTGCAAAAACATCAAGATCACCGCAAATCCAATGCCTGCTAAAGCGACTAACAGCCGAATCTTTTCACGCTTTAGTTGTAACCAGGCAAGGGGAATCGCAAACATAGAAAAAGTATTTTTGACTGAACTTAGAATTGAACGTTTTTTAAGGAGCGATCGCTACCTTAACCTGTAGATTAGTCAATCCTGCAACTTTTTGACTGTCATCCAATTTGATTTTGACTTCAACAATTCGAGTATCGATTTTATCCACTGGATCGGTATTGAGAACTTCGTTTTTACGAATCTGTAAGCCAACTTTATCCACAGTTCCCGTCATTTCTCCAGGAAAGGCATAGCTGGTGATGGTGGCTCTCTGACCAGGTTGCACTTTGCCAATGTAGTTTTCATCTACTTCTGCAACGGCGTACATTTGGCGCGTTCGACCGAGTTCTATAATGCCGTCATTGCCAACCACTTCTCCAGGATCAGCATGAACTTTGAGCACCTGACCCTCGATCGGGGCCCGAACGATCGCTTTATCTAATTCTGTTTTTGCTTTCTGAAAATTGGCCATCGCCACATTCACCTGAGCCTGAGCTTGCTGAATATCTGTCGGACGCACTTCGGCCACGCTGCTCAACTCTTGTCGAGACTGCTCTAGGGCGAGTTTTGCTTGTTCTAATGCTTGTCTGGCTTGATCTTGCTGTTGTGCTCTAGTGTCTCGTGTGAGTTGTCTATTTTGTAGATCAAGTTCGGTAACGGCACCATCCTTAAAGAGTTGTCTGTAGCGATCGTATTCCAATTGGGCGTTTCTCAACTCAGCGTTGGCTTTGAGTAATTCTGCTTCTGCTTTGGGGATTTCTGCATTGGATCTCAGAACGTTTGCCCGTTGAGCATTGATGTCTCCCGGTTTGGCTCCCGCTTGCACTTGGGCGAGTTTGGTTTCTGCCTCTTTGACCTGTGCCTCAGCCTGCATCAAAGACGCATACAGCGTGTCTCCTTGATCCATGACGGCGAGGGGTTGATTTGCCCGCACCTGCATCCCTTCTTTGACGAGCATTTTAGAAACTCGCGCTGTCCCAAAGGCAGAAGGAGCGGCAATCTTGACAACACCACCTTCAGGCTCCAACCGTCCTAGAGCCGAAATCGCATCGGGATCATCATTGGGCGACGGTGACGCGATCGCAGTAGAAGGACTGGACGAAGGACGCAAAATCGCGTAGGAGAAAATGCCGAAACCCGAAAGCGCAAGCGCGATCGCTGACCCAATCAACACTACTCGGACTCCGGTCGGCTTCATCAAGGGTTTGGAACTCACAAGTCAACTCCTAATCAGCGAGAAAAAATACTTCGATCGTCGCAAGACTCTACCCAACGGATGTATCCAGATTTTATGAAGCCATCATAACTAACTATTAGATGCTTAATAATAGTGATTTTTCTATCGCATCTTTTTGAGAGTCAGTATCCGCTCAATCGACCACGCCGTTTTGTTTCCCTTTCTGCCCATCGAAATAAAAGCAGCCCTAGCCCAAGGTAGGCGGCTCCGTTGAGTAAGGCAAAACTCAGTTGAGTCAAGTCGATCGATTGTTGACGGGCCATCAGATCGCGCAGCAGTCCCGCCCCCGTCGTCATCGGCAAAAATAGACCCACCACTTTCATGGAGCCTGTCCAAGTTTCGCTCGGCACACTCAACAAAAAGAGTAACGCAAACTGAAAGATCCCCAATAGCTGTTGAATTCGTTTGAGCAATAGGGCGAGAGATCCGATCGCAAATGACATCCCATAGGCACCCATGATTACGGAAGCTAATGGGAAAATTAACACAGGTGGAAACGCGAGATATCGTCCTGTCAGCATCATGATTAGAATCAAAATGCTAGAGATTAGAACAAACTGAATCAATAGATCCGCGATCGCTCTAATCAAAAAAACTCGGGGTGCCCCGTATGGCGTGATGAATAGCTGCTCCAATGTTCCTGTTTGGGCTTCATTTTGCAACGTACCAGCAACGCTAAACAGAATAAACGTCACTAGAGACCATAGAACGTAACCGACAATAATTGCATCCAAACGATCGCCAAGCTGCAACCCCGGCCCCGCCACATATTTTGCACCAAGAAACAGCCCATAGAACAGCGACGTAATGATAAAAATACCCCCGATCGCTTCTGCGGGATAGCGAATAAACTGAATCCAACCCCGACGCAACTCTGCCGAAAACAACTTCAAGCCATTCATCCTTTGACCACCTGCAAGAAAACTTCGGTAAGATTTGCCTGTTCTTTTTCAACCCGAACGATCGACAACGGTTCCAAAACGTGCAAAATTTGGTAGAGCATTTCTGGCTCTCTCAGATGAATAACTTTCTGATCTACCACGCTGCCTAAATGCTGAATCTTGCTGATGCGATCGTCATCCAATTCTTCTGCCAATTCGATGGTGTAACCCGTCCCCGAAAACTGTCGAATTAGTTCTTGAGTGGTTTGCTCGGCGACGATCGTGCCCTGACTGATAATTGCAACTCGATCCGACAGTTCTTCTGCAATATCTAATTGGTGAGTTGTCAACAAAATAGCGCAGCCTTCACGGGCAATTTCTCGCACCAATCGCTTTACCGTTTGCGTCGCTTCGACATCCAATCCTAAAGTCGGCTCATCCAAAAGCAACAACTGAGGTTGATGGATAAGGGCAACGGCGATCGCCAGCTTTTGCTGCATTCCACGAGACAAAGATTGGACGGGCGTTTTGCGTTTGTGGCTGAGTTCAAAGCGATCGAGCAGTTCTCGACCCCGCTGTCTGGCTATTCGACGACCCAAACCTCGCAGTACGCCAAAATATTCCAGGTTTTCTTCGGGCGTGAGTCGCCAATAGAGGTTGCGATTGCCTTCTAAAACAGCTCCCAAAAGTCCTACCGCTCTAGAGTCTCGATGAGGATTTCTTCCCGCGATTTGCACTGTGCCGCGATCGGGCAAAATCAATCCCGCAATCATCTTAATTGTCGTTGTTTTGCCTGCTCCATTAGGCCCCAGAAATGCCAGCACTTCTTGAGTTGTAATTGTCAGTGAAACATCGCGCACCGCTTCGGTCACCTTACCGCTTTGTCGATAAGTTTTTTGCAAGTGCTGCACCTCAAGTAATGGCATGACGATCAATTGCTGAACAGTTTGCTAGATATCTCCCCATGATGACAGACCTGAGATACGCCCTGCGGAGAATTTCGTTTACGGGTTTCTAGAGTATATTAAGAAGCGTAACAAAATCAGAAATAATGGTTGATAATAGAGAAGTCTTATGCATTAAAACTTTCTATCAACTGCTGCCCACAACTCTCTGAGAGGAACTTTTATGACGACATCTTTGCATCTTCAGGCTCCGGCAAACGAATCGCTCATCGCAGCTTTTTTTAAGCAGTCAGAGGGTCAATGGCGATCGGAGCGACGATACTACACGCTGCCTGATGGGGAAGCAAAAGAGATGGTTAGTCTGGTGAGCATTCGTTTTTTGGAGCAGGGTTGTTCTGAGCTTGTTGAGTTAGCAGGGTTGCACGGTTTGGAAGACACCACGATTTTGACGTGTGGAGCGGCTGTCACCTGGGATAGTCAAGACTCAGTTTCGGGACAAAAGCAGTCCACAGGCTCGACGCTATTTGGAGTATTGGGTGAGACGCTGTATCGCGATCGCGGCTTTGCCACCTCCAAGCCTGTTACTGCTGGATTTTACTTCACCAACCCCGAAACACTTTGCTTGAGAACCGAATACAAAGATTCTGTTTTTGAAGAAGAACTAAAACTCGTAGGCAGCAAATACCGAACCCGTCAGACCATTATTTCTCGTGCGGGTGAGCAGCAGATGATCGGTCAATACTTAGAAAAACGACTCGGCTAACGGCTAGTCGCCTACCAAAAACTAATACATCCAGTGCCCAGGCAGAAATGTGGCTCAATGTTGAGTCTGTTTTTGCCGTGGGCATTCTATGTTTAAAGCTAACGTGAAGAAATTCTTCTAGCTCATGTATTTTTCATGACGAGACATAAAAGGGCTTGCATTTTAAAGTGATCACTAGGCGCTAAGCGATCGCTGCTCAAATCTATCTTTTGACTGAATTATTATTCTCTCGGCTCCACAACACTAAATAGGAAGTCTCTATGTTGTTCTTGTCTGCCATCCATTCCAAAGTCAACCAGAGAAGCGTCTACCAATCGGTTCACGCTTACTGTATAAATCCAACCCCTATGAGTCATCGTCTCGTCAATCTAGCCAGCACTGTTGCTGTAGTTTTGGGCCTGGTTGTCCCTGCTCAAGCCGCCACCATTGACTTTACTGGCACCCTGACTACGCTCTCTGACCCTGGTAATGTGACAGGCTACGATCCCAAAGATTTGAGAAACGCGATCTTTGCGGGCAGTTACACCTTTGATCCGACCACTCCCAACAGCTTTTACTCAACTAGCTTAGATTTTTACAATCCGCCCTCTGCCAATCTGCCTCCTGAGCAGTTTCCTTCGGGGCGCTACGTCCAGCCTGTCGAGAAATTTGCCGTCAATATTGGAAACACCACGATCGACCTGCCCAGTGGAGAAGGAACCGCTTTTTCGCGTCAGTTTGAAAACAGCGACACAGACTCAATCACGGTCAGCACGTTGGTAAAAGGCGCAGCAGCCAGAGAAGGCTACAAAGTGTTTCTCAGTCTTGCAGACTCCACAGGACGATCCCTCTCCTCGGTGTCATCCAACGCAGAATCAACTAGCGTTCCTCAATGGGACAGCAGCTACTTTCAACTATTTCGCACTGGATCAGAGTGTGATCAGACAGTTCCAGCGGATTGCTTGTTTGCAGAAGGTGTGTTGACTTCTCTGAGCGATCGCAACGCTTCAACCGCCCAACGCTTCACGACTAGATTGACCTCTGATCTAGCAGACACCCCTCTGTCTGAGCGCAGAACTCCTGTCCCAGAACCTGCGTCGATCGCCACAATCTTGGGCTTAGGTATATTAGGGGCTGCCCGTCGATTTAAACAGCGCGGTCTAAAAAACTAGTCTCTGCCAGAAATAGTTTTTGTCATAAAATAAACAACTCATCGCTACCTAAGTTTTGCTAAAAGTCGATGAGTAGGATTGTTGTGCGTGGGGCTGTTCCTCAAAATTGGAGCCAGTTCTCGGAATTTGATGTGTCTATTTTGCGTTTAGTTTTGGGTTGATCTAAGGGGAGCGGCGCGATCGAGTCGCTTTGGACAATTTGTTCTTGTTTGCGACAGTCTGAATCTGATTGGTTAAGATCAGTTGATTAAGATCATTGGATGGTTGGGCAAAAAGCTAATAGAAGTGTCTCCATCTCTACGTCTTAATCTTCAGACGACCGTTGATAGGGTTCATAGGAGACTAAAAAAAGGGTAGGCCCTCGCGGGTAACTCGAAGAGATTGCTTTTTCGTCTCCAGCAGATGCGCTCGGAAGTGAACAGCATGAACGTTCCCTGACAATTCTTAAGCTCAAGTTTGGCGGATTGGGGAATGCCAAAAACTTTACAAAACTTTACATTTCAAGCTGTTTTCCCCACACAATCCACAGGCATTCCACAGAGATTGAAAGCCTTTTCCACACTTTTTCCACAGGTTGAGAAAAGTTCTCCACAAGTAAATCCCCTCTGATCCGCTTGATTGGTTCTCCTGTGGATAACTTGCTAACAAGTCCAGAGGGACAAGAAAAAAGGGTGCTTGTGTAAACTTATGTAACGAAAAACCGCTTGAAACCCTTATTCATTCGTTAATCAGTTTTTACTCTTAAGCCCACTGTTACAAACTGCAACGTTGATCTTCTGAGACCGATCGCGCAAAATATAGCGACTGACCTGAAGCGCTCAGACCTCCCAAAACTTCGCCTCTGCTAGAAACGGATTTAACAGAGAGCAGTTCTCAGGAGGTCTGGCTTGCGCGAATTTTTCCTGTGTTGATTCACAGGTAGAAGTTCAGATCGTTCCCGCCATTCGTTCAATTCAAGAGGCCTCCTATGGATACCAACGTCAGCATTCTGGTCGAGATTCCTGAAACCCTGCACCAGTCTTTTTTAAGCTATTTAGAAGCACGTCCTGACTGGGATCAAGACCGGGTATTTTCGGCAGCGCTGTCTCTGTTTTTGCTGCAAAACCGCACGACCAACGATCGCCAGACTGCCCGTGTCTACCTCGATTCGCTGTTTAAGCGTCCGCTCGAACAAGTCTAAACGTTTCGTTTTCAACCCCCCTACCACGATCGGGTTATGAGTTACCAAATTTCTGCAACCAAACTTCAAGCTTACAGTCGGTGTCCTTACGCCTACTACCTGCGCTATGAGAGACGGCTCAGTTCTAATGAATTTTTTGGATCTGCGGCTCTAGGGTCTGCACTGCATCAAGCGTTAGCAAAATTTCATCGCGACTGGCACTACAACGAGCCGATTCCAGATGTGCGCTGGGTAAACCGCTGTTGGGATGAGAATTCGGCGGGCTTAAGTCCAACGCAAATTGTTGAAGGGCGAGATATCTTAGAGGGCTACTATCAAAAGTTTGTGGCGGGTGAGTCGTCGCTGCGACAGCCGTTGGCCGTGGAGGGCAAAATTCAGGCTTATCTACAAGTCGAGAATCTAGAGTTTTGCATCACCGGACGATACGATCGCATCGACTACTTAAAAGACGGACTGGAACTAATTGATTACAAGTCAAGCCGAGAATTTAAGCTGCCGGACGCGGATGAGATGGATCTGCAAATTGGTCTATATTATTTGGCGTTAGAGCAAACCTATCAGCAAAGCTTGAAATACTTGAGTCTCTTGTTTTTGAGAACGGGTGAGATGGTGCGCTATCGAGCGACTCGCAAACATAAGAAACAGGTACAGCAGGTCATTTCTCATTTGGCGGTGCGATTGCGCCATGACCAAACCTGGGAGCCGACCCCAAATAAACAGTGCGATCGCTGCTCTTATGCCCGTTATTGTCCCGCTGTCTCTAGCGAACCGTTACCCCTTCCTGCCTCATTAGGAGCCTCTCCCGAATTACAACTCGCCCTCAGCCTCTAATGTGACGAATCTTTTTCGTTAAATCTAACAAGCCCCTCAACTTATTGAGCGAACCGATCGAGGGGTTCGCTTTTTTAATGTAAATCAATATCTATCGCTACACTCGATTGATGGCTCATCAAACTCAACACTTATCGCAAAGATGGCAACCGCTTGTGAGCTTCTACAACTAACATCAAACGGTTATTAAGCACTTCCCCCGGAGATTGATGAGTTATACCAACTTGATCTTTGAGGGCTACAGATCTGGGAGAGCAACCTAAACCCCTCACTTGTAGGAGACTTCAAGCCAAAGAAGTCTCGGATTCTCAAAGTCCCCCAGAATGAGGGATCTAGGGGGCGAAGGATCTGTAGCATTAACAAATTGATTTGGTACTACTTGATATAAGCCACGAATGTCAATGCCTTCTATCTGCTGTTACTGCATCAATTGGGCAACCGTTAATTTCGCCACTGTGTCATTTCTACACTAGCGATCGCTCCAATGCATAAAGTTAGCACTGGCAACTGATAAAGAGTCTAACCATCTCTACTTCTCTTGGCCATGCGTTCTATCAGGCATCAACTAATCTATTGGTTTGCTCTAAATTTTGACTTGATTAGAGAAGAGTCCGGCTGGGTTATTTTACCGAGATCTGGTCAAGGTCGTCTTTTGCTTTTGCTAGTGTTTCTGCCATTTGTGCTGCTCTCTTTTGGCTACACAATCTTTCTGATTTTCAAAATTTATCCTATTGTCTATTCCACTCTGATGACTCGGTTAGGCATTGCGTCTGGGCTGGGTTTGCCGCTTGTAATTACAGCTTTTCTTGGGTGCTTTATCAATTTGCCACTTTTCATCTTGACTAGGCATGATCCATCAGGACGAAGAAGAATCGAACTCCTGCCGCTCTGGTTGTTAAAACGCTGGGCTTCAGTTTCCGATAGAACTCGATATCAACCTTATGGTTACATTGGCATAAATTTAGCTGGGGGACTGATTCCGATCGTCTTGGCACTTTACCAATTTCATCGCGTTCAACCACTAACTATTTTGATCGTGACTGCGATCGTCACCTCCATCAGCTACTTTCTCGTGACGGTCGTTCCAGGAAAAGGCATTGTGACCCGACGACCAAGATTTTGGCTGATCACGACGATCGCTGCCCTGTCAGCAATGGCTTTGGTGTCTGGTGGAGTCGATCGCGCTTCTGTGGCATTTGCGGGGGGAGTTTTGGGAACGACGATCGGGGCTGATCTGCTTCATCTTAGAGCTGTTCGCCCTGAAAATGCAGGATCTCCTCTCAGCATTGGAGGAGCAGGCTTTGATGATGGGATCGTTCAGTGTGGTCTGTGTGCCCTGATCATTGCAGAATGGCTGCCTGCGGTAGTGGGCTATGTGTTGGGGAATGTGTTGGGGAATTTTTAGTATTCCTGTCATATTCCTGTCAGATTCTTCTGAGACAATTATTCCAAGTTGTTTTGGGCTACGGGGCGTAGAGAAATTAGGGTGCTACAGCTCCTGCAATGATTTCAATGCAAACAATTTGATAAATCATGTAGGATCTCTGTAGCGGCTTGAATTCTTAATGTTTAATTAATCTTTCTAGCAGCTTTTTTGTCCCAGTTCTATTGCTTGTTTATTTGAGTTCTGTGCGATCGCTCACTGCAACGTTTGAAGTCTGCTTTGTCCTCTAACCCTCGATCGGTCACAAATCATGGAATCTTCCAACGCTCAAGATCAGCCTATTACTCCGACGCAAACGACAGAATCCCCTGATCCCAACCGTCGCAAGCCCTGGATCTGGTTCGTGTGTGCGATTGCTCTGACGACTAGCGGACTGGTTGCCTGGCGATGGTTTAGTCCAGCGGGAACTGCTCGACCTGCGGTGGCTCAACCTCAAAAACAACCGCCTCGCGCCGTCGAAACCGTTCAACTTGCTGCGGGAACTGCCAGTCGGAGTGTGCAGCTATTGGGACAGGTCGAAGCCAGCCAACAATCGACGATTCGCGCTCAAACAGGCGGCATTGTTGAAGAAATTCGAGTACAGCCCGGCGATCGCGTCACAGCGGGGATGACGATCGCGGTTCTTGATGACGCTGACCAACAGTTAGGCATTTCTCAGGCACGGGCCCAACTGGCTCAACAGCGCAGTAACTTAGCTCGGCTCGAAGTCGGGACACGACCCGAAATCATTGCTCAACGACAGGCGGCCGTCAGTGCAGCCAAAGCGCGAGAGCGAGAAGCCCAAGACAACTTACAGAGAACCAACAGCCTCGTCAGAGAAGGGGCCATTTCTCAACGGCTACTCGTCGAAGCCAAATCCGCAGTCGATGCAGCAAAGGGAGAACGACTTGAGGCAGAAGCGGAACTAGCAGAAGCAAAAGCGGGCGTGATTCGCGAAGAAATCGATGCTCAAAAAGCCAATGTTGCAGCGGCTCAAGCAAGCTTAAATCAGGCAGAACTCGCCCAACAACGCACCCAAATTGTCGCCGCCGAATCGGGAATTGTACAAACTCGACACATCAGCCGAGGCGATCTGGTGCAGAGTTCAGGTCAGGTGGTAACGCTAGTTTCGAGTGATCAGTTCGACGTGTTTTTAGAATTGCCCGAAGACTTGAGCGGCAGCGTTTCGCCAGGAATGCCGATCGCTCTCACCACCCGCGCTTTACCCAACTGGAAAGGACAAACCAAAATTACCGCCGTGGTGCCTTCTGCGGACAGTGCTTCGAGGCGACAAAGAGTGAGAGTTCAGTTGACCAATCCGCCCAAAGGACTGCTGCCTGGAATGGCGATCGCGGGCACATTGACCCTGCCTTCCAATCGATCGAACTTCGTCGTTTCTCGCGATGTGTTAACGCGCCGACAAAATCAGTGGCTTGTGTTTACGATTGCTGATGGGAAAGCAAAGCCAACTCCTGTGGAAATGGTTTCTGACATGGGAGAGAAAGTCGCGATTTACAGTAACGAATTGAAATCAGGACAAGCGATCGTGATTCGCGGTGGAGACGGTTTGAATGAAGGAATGCCAGTCAAAGTCGTAGGAGACAAGTCATGAAATTGATTGAAACCGCCGTCCGCTGGCGACACGGAACCTTTGTGCTGTTTTGCTTGTTAGCGTTGCTGGGTGTGTTCTCTTTGCTGAGACTACCGTTAGAATTGCAGCCTGGAGGCGATCGCCCCGAAATCACCATCAACACTGTTTATCCGGGTGCCGGGCCGTCTGAAGTTGAAGATTTGATCACGCGCCCGATCGAAGAACAGATGGAAGAAGTGCTAGGCGTTAAAGAAATCAGCAGTGCGTCTCGTGCGGGACGAAGTGCCATTACATTGGAATTTCAAGAAGGCACGAATGTGAACGATCGCTTAGTGGATGTCATCAACCGTCTGCAACAGGTGCAGAGTCTCCCTCCCGAAGCGCAAGAATCGAATGTGGAATTAGTGGGCGGCAACAGTTCGCCGATGATGTGGATTCCGTTTGATACCAGGGATGGGTTTGAGCCAAATCCCGATCGCTACCGTGACCTGGCCGAAGAAGTCGTCTTGCCGAGGTTGCGTCGGATTCAAGGCGTAGGGCAATTCATTGTAGTGGGCGGTCGGCTGCGCGAAGTCGAAGTCAAAATCGATCCCAAAGCCTTGTCTGATCGCAATCTGACGATCGGGGATGTAGTGCGCGTGTTGCGAGAAAACAATCGAGACATTCGGGGCGGGCCCCTGGAACTAGGACGACGGGAATATCGGGTTCGCACCCTGAGTCGATCGCAGGACATCGATCAGATTGCTGGATTTGTACTAAGACGCGATCCGAGTGGAATTGTCTACATTCGCGATGTGGCACAGGTGCAAATGGGGCGCAAGCTTCAGGATAGTGCGCTGTTGTTTAAAGATAAGCCTGCGGTGGCGGTCGGGATCATTCGTCAAATTGGTGCCAATGTTCCAGAAGTCTCAAAAGGCGTGAGAGCGGCGATTACAGAACTACAGGAACAGTTCGATCGCCAAAATGAAGGCATTCGCTTTGTCTATAACTATGATGAGAGCGAATACATTAACCAATCGATTACCTTTGTTCAAGAAAACCTGATCGGAGGTGCATTATTAGCAACAGCCGTTCTCGTATTATTTTTAGGTTCCATGCGAACCGTTGCCGTCATTGCCATTACCATTCCAATTTCGTCGGTCATGATATTCACAGTCATGGCACTGTTGGGACGCTCTCTAAATATTATTAGCCTGGCCGGATTGGCCTTTTCGGTTGGCATGGTCGTGGATAACTCGATCGTCGTGATCGAAAACGTCTTTACTCACATGCAGCAGGGCAAGAATGCGTTTCGAGCGGCGATCGACGGGACGCAAGAAGTCTGGGGCGCGATGCTCGGTTCCACTTTGTCCAACGTGGTCGTCTTCATTCCCTTACTAGTCGTGACGGGTGAAGCGGGACAACTCTATGCAGACATGGCGATTACGCTGTCTTGTTCGGCGATCTTCTCGCTAGTGGCGGCGATTACCTTAGTTCCGATGCTCTCTGGCTTGTTTCTCAAAGAATCGGAAGCCATGCAGATGATGGAAGGTGGGGAATATCGCGGCGGCAATTGGTTTGAGCGATCGATTGCCAAATGTTCTGCGGTGTTTCGCCACTTCCAGGGCAAGCTCGAAGCCTTTTTGTCTAAGACGGTGCGCTGGTCGATCGGGCGAGGCAGAATGGGCCGTCGGCTGCTCGTTCTTTCGATTCCCGTCTCTCTGTTGGTTGCCAGCTTTTTTCTCCTGCCGCCTGCCGACTATCTGCCCGAAGGCAACCGCAACCTGATTCAGTGGCGCTCAGAACCTTTGCCAGGAACCAGTATTGCAGAGTCGATTCGCCAATCGGAGCCAGTCCGAGCCTTTATTAGAGCGCAGCCGGAAGTCGATCGTGTCATGTTTGTCGATCGTCCTGGGGCATTGCGGGCGATTGCGGCGATTCTCAAGCCAGAATTTGCGACGACTCAGGGATTGGCCGACATGGTAAATCGGTTTCGCGCTGCGAGTAACAACTTCGCTGGATATCGGTTTATGGTGCCAGTTCGACCCTCAATCTTTCGCGACCCCGGCAAGGAATTTGAGGTAGATATTGTCGGATCTGACCTGATCCAGTTGAGCAACGTCGAGAAAGAAATCACGGGCAAACTTCGCGCCTTTAACGGCATTCGCAATGTGCGATCGAACTTTGTCATGGGTGCCGGAGAACTTCAGGTCATTCCCAACCGAGAACGGCTGGCCGAAGTTGGGCTTTCTGAATCTGAGGTGGGTTCTGTCGTCGAAGCGGCTCTAGGCGGTCGTCTTGCATCAGACTTTATCGACGGCAAAGAAGAATTGGATGTCTCGGTCGAGCTACAAAATACCTTTGTGCAAACCCCCGAACAGTTACGCCAACTGCCCCTCTACGCGAGAGGAAGACGAGTACAACTCAGCGACGTTGCCGAAGTGCGAGAAGCCACCGGAGCCGATGTGATCAATCACGTTGATTTGGAGCGATCGATTACCCTCACCGCTTCGCTCAATCCGGATGCTCCGTTAGCGGCGATCGTTCAACGGGCCGAAGAGGAAGCACTCGCGCCCTTACGAGCCAATCTGCCTGCTGGTGCTCGATTAGAACTCGCTGGCACGGCTGACCAACTAGCCACAACGGTTTCTCAGTTAGCGACTGCTTTCTTGTTGTCGATTTTGATCACCTACCTATTACTGGTCGCGTTGTATAAGTCATTTCTCTACCCAGTCGTAATTATGGCAACAATTCCGATGGGAATGAGTGGCGCACTGTTGAGTCTAGTAATCGCGAATCGAATTCCCGGTGTGTCTGCGGCGTTAGATATGATTACTGCGTTGGGATTCCTGATCTTGACGGGAGTCGTGGTTAATAATGCGATTTTATTGGTCGATCGGGCCCTACAGCTTCAGGAACAAGGAGTTGACTACGACACCTCGCTCTATCAGGCAACTCAAGATCGATTACGCGCCATTTTTATGTCTGCGGGAACCAGCGTCTTGGGAATGTTGCCTCTCGCCATCTTACCCGGTCAAGGCTCAGAACTCTATCAAGGATTGGGCATTGTTTTAACGGGCGGACTTGCTTTCTCCACCATTCTCACGCCCACCGTTGTACCCGCCTTGATGGGGCTGTTGCGCGACTTTTCGGGTGCAAGATCTAAGTCCAGTCAGCCTGCCGAAGTCATCGAGGAATCCGTCCCTTCGAGCTACCCGCAAGGAGTCGCCACGTCCAAAGTCGATGTTTGAAGTCTCAAAGTTCACACAAAATTGAGAGAAGGCGAAGGCTCTGAGCAACCATTTAAGAGTCAGTTTTGGATGGAGGAGAAGACCATTCGCAAAAGCCATCGATACCAATGTGGGGAATATAAAGTGTGACGGCTGTGGCAATAGCAGAGTCAATCTAATGTCTCGGTTCCAGTAGACCAGCCGAAGGCACTTGCGAAGCTAACATTAATCACCAGGCATTCTGGCAGATAATAGAATATTGACCAACGTGAGGTGAGTGGAATGGCTAAGTTTCTCATCGGAACGATTCCTGTGGTGGGGCATGTGAGTCCGGCCCTCTCGATCGCGCGTGAGTTAGTCAATCGAGGACACGAAGTTTGTTGGTATACAGGAAGTGCATTTCAGGCGAAAGTCGAGTCTACAGGAGCACGGTTTGCGCCGATCGCTTCTGGGCTTGATTATTCTTATCCAGAAAACGTCCCGCAGGACTGGACAACCCAACGCAATGCGCTACGCGGTGCCGCCCAACTCAAGTTTGACCTGAAGCACTTCTTTGTTGATGCCGCCGTGGGGCAGGTAAAAGACATGACGGCTATTTTGCAGGACTTTCCGGCAGATGTGCTGCTGACAGATTTTTGCTTTTTGGGCGCTGCCTGGATTCACGAACAAGGCGGGCCACCGTGGGCAGGATTTGGCATCTCCGCTCTGGCATTTAGCAGTCGCGATACAGCCCCGTTTGGTCTGGGACTCAAACCAGATGCCTCCCCCTTCGGGCAGTTTCGCAATCGGGGATTAAACTGGCTTGCTCAAGCGCTGCTGTTTCGAGAAGTGACGGCATACACGAATCAAGTTCGTGCCGACTTGGGGCTGCCTCACAGCACAACCCCTTTCTTTGACACCCTCTCACCTTTTTTGCACATCGCTGGAACAGTTCCAGAGTTTGAATATCCTCGTCGAGATTTACCTGCTCAAGTCCATTTTGTGGGGCCGCTACTTTCTTCAATTGCAACGGAGTTTACGTCCCCTGCCTGGTGGGATGATCTCAAAGGGAGCCAGCCTGTTGTTCATGTGACTCAAGGAACCGTTGCCACCGATCCAGACGTGTTAATCGTGCCAACCCTACGGGGACTTGCCCAGGAAGAAGTCTTGATTGTTGCGACTACAATTGGCAAAGCGATCGAGAGTATTGCGCCTGATGCAATTCCTGCCAATGCTCGAATCGAGTCGTTTATTCCTCATTCTGAGCTATTGCCCCATGTCGATGTGATGATTACAAATGGCGGATACAACGGTGTGCAGATGGCTTTGGCGGCGGGGGTGCCTTTAGTGGCGGCGGGACAATCAGAAGATAAGCCTGAAGTGTGTGCGCGAATTGAGTGGGCGGGTGTTGGAATTGATTTGAAAACAGGAAAGCCGACTCCTGAGCAGATTCGCGCTGCGGTGAAAAAGCTACTATCCGATCGTCGCTACCAGACTCGCGCTAAGGACTTTCAACGGGCAATTCGTCAGTATGATGCCCCAATGCTGGCGGCAGCGCGACTAGAACAACTGGCAATCACGAAACAACCCGTCATTAGAACTGAATAAACCTGACTCTACTGTTTGCACGATGCCAGCCACAGACTAAACCTGTAGGGACTCAATCCAGTTCTTTCGCTTCGTTAGTTGAATTCTTCTGCCCCCCAAGCTGCCAATTCTGGCGGACTTTATGACTGTTCGAGCTACAAGTTCTTATCAATGAGCAGGCGCATGATGAGCTGTCTCTGAGCCATTGCGCTCTGTCACGGGGATTGCTAGTTCTTTGAATGCTTCCGTGAATCAGTTTTAATAAGTTCTTGCCGAGTATTTGGTCTAGTTGCTGTGGGGGCAATCCTAACAAACGAACCTTCTGTAACTCCAGACCCGGATGTAGCCACGGCCCATCTGACCCAAACAAAATCTTGTGAGTGCCCGCCCGCTTGATCGCTTGCACCAGATAGTCAAATCGGCGCACCCCAGATGTATCGGCATAGACATTAGGAAACCTGACAAGCTGGTCGATCACGCGCAGATGGGCACGCCAATCATCCCCAAAGCTACCCAGGTGAGGAATAATAAAGTTGACTTTGGGATATTGACTGGCTAGTAGATCCACTAAATCTGTCTCATTGGCAGGGTCGTAGAGCAGTGGTAGATTGAATGCTTGAGCCACTTCGCAGACTTCACGAGTCGCGGGTGCGTCATGGCGATGGACTTTGATGCCGCGAAAGTTCCACTGAGTTACGGCTTGATGCACCATTGGGTAAATGCGATCGCGGTCTCGTTCACAATGCACCATCGCAAAACCAATGTATCGTTTGGAATGTTGAGCAATGATTTGAGCCGTGTTGCGGTTGGCTTTCGCATAGTCGCTATGAAAAGGGGCAAAGATGACAGTGCGATCGATGCCTGCGGTTTTGGCACGACGCAGATAAGATTCCACGGGGGCATCAGTACTCCAGGGGCCCGTCAGTAGGTCGCCTTTTCCAGCATGACAGTGGCAATCGATAATCATACGCTGTATCCTGTAAAGTGAAAGTACCAGTTTTTTAGTCGAATCTATGACTGCAACAGTGTTTGCGACACCTGCTGAAATAATTCACCTGTCGGGGATCAGGTGGCAGACCTATGAGGCGCTACTGGAGGAATTGAGCGATCGTCGTCTGCGACTAACCTACAACCGTGGCAATTTAGAAATCATGGCTCCTTCTCCAGAACACGAACTGAGTAAAAAGGTGATAGGACGGTTTGTAGAAACGCTGGCGGAAGAGCTAGAAGTGCAAATTTATCCGCTAGGTTCAACTACATTCAAACGACCTGAATTGAGTGGAGCTGAACCAGACGAATGTTTCTACATCTTTAACATTGATGCCGTTCGGGGGAAGCGACGGCTGGATCTCAAGGAAGATCCTGCACCGGACTTAGTGATTGAAGTTGATGTTACCAACAGTTCCAAAAATCGTCTTCAGGTTTATGCAGATTTGGGGGTCGCAGAAGTTTGGATTTATAACGGAGATTCGTTGGTGGTCAAACAACTACAGAACGGAACCTACATCACCTCCCCGGAAAGTCAATTTTTTCTAAATCTGCCAATTTCAGACATCGCTGTATTTTTACAACAAGCCGAAACGATCGATTACCTGGAACTCGTGAAAGTTTTTCGCAAATGGGTGAGAACTCAAATTGAGCATTAGCGGTTCAACTGTTGTCTGAGATCTCGAATTGCGGCACTGGTGTTGCGATCGTAGGCAATCTGTAAACACTGAGCGATCGTGCTTTCGAGGTCGATGTTTGGGAAATAGCGGCTCTGGGTTTGCAGTTGATAGGTTGAGTTCTGCAACTGATAAATCAACAGTTTTTGCTGCTTGAACAGCCAGACTTCTGGAACTCGATAGGGCAAATAATCGTTGATCTCAGAGTAGCTAGTCACATCAATTTCGATTACCAAATCGGGAGGCGGATCGGTTTGCCAGTCAATGCGCTTTTTGCCTGACACGGCTTGCCAATTGTCGATGTAGAAACAGTAGTCTGGCTCAATCCCGCTCTCTTCTGGCAAGGTCATTGTGACGGGAGTAAAGGCATCGTATTCGCGATCGTTGTGATCCAGGAGCGTGATCACAATCTGGGCGATCAAATGGGCATCTCGACCGTGGATGGGCAAGGGCGACATTAGCGAGACTTCTCCATTGTGATACTTGATACGAGGAATTGATCCATCACCGCGCTGCTGGCAGAGTTTTTGGTAGTCTTGCCAAGTTGCCGGAAGCCGCAAGACCGTCCCTGCGGGAAGTTGAATTTTTTCGGGTGAGACGAGGACGTACATCGTTAAAAGTCCTTCTGCTGCCAGTCATTGTCATCATAGCGTGGGTGAGCGATCGCCCCCAATTCTGGCGTTGCTGATTGGAGGGATGAATCTGTGGGAAATGTCCATCTTTTCGCCCCCTAAATCCCCCAAAAATGGGGGACTTTGAACCTTGGGTTTCCCACCGCTTTGGGGCACACCCCCTGATTCAGCAACGCCTCTAAGTCAAGTTGACTGTGGAAGGAGCGATCGTAGAAAGCGTGAGTGATGAGTTGCCAATAAATACGCAACGCTTACGCCACCTATACCTCTAACAAATCTTGCCGCAGAACCCATTACCGCTATAGATGGACGGAATGGTGGCAAGTCGCCGACCTTTGGGATGCTTGTTTGAGTATTCACACCAACGGCACTGTTGACCCGCACAGACGCTGACCGGATGCCCAAACACTCTGGGATTGTCTAATTGAGCAGCGAGATGGTTAAAGAGATCACGGGCAAAATTGACTGAATCTTGACCACAGTTAACGGCAGTGTTGCAGCCATGCAGAACAAATACAACATCTTGCGCTAAGACTGCGGTTGGAATCTGAGAAACACTGCGGCCGCCTGATTGGATAGTTGCACAAGTGCTGCGGGCTGAGTCTCGATACAGTCCTACACAGTCTCCATCGCCAATGATTCCTTCGGGATAGGAGTGGCTGAAAATGTGAACTTCTTTGAGGCGTTGATTGAGGCAGCGAAAGGTTTCATTGATGGCTCTAATGATGTCTTCGCCTGTGCGGTAGGGAGTTGCCCCGATCGTGCCACAAGCATTGGTTGCAGTTGGGTTGGCGATCGCGCTAATTCGCTTTGCCCAACGGCCCGCCTGATTGGAGAAAAATCCACTGGACTTGTTGCCTTGTTGATAGAGACAGAGGCTGGCTTTTGGGGTTGCCTTTTTGGATGTGGACTCAAACAATTCGGATTCATAGGCTGGCATTTCTAGCGCGGCTGAAGGCACACCGCATCTGGGTTCGGTAGTCCGAGTTGTAAACAATCGATCGAGCCGACTCAGGGTGTTTTTGCCGACAATGCCATCTGGTTTTAGTCCGTATCTCTGTTGAAATTTGCGAACCGTAGCAGTTGTTTCCGCTCCATAGATGCCGTCAGGGGTGCCCCGTCGTCGAGTTGAAATGGGCATGGGAAACTTCAAATCAATCAGAGCTTGTTGAAGAATTTGTACCGCCTGTCCTCGTTCTCCTGGCCGCATCGGGGGCTTGTTGTTGGCGGCAGCTTGGAGGCGTGCGTTGTTGCGAAATCGAGGTGAGCGAAGGCCGACGGGCAATGCTTCCCATTCGGTGAGTTGCTCAAAGTTTTCGTTGAGATTTTCGTTGAGTCCGTTGTAGTGAGAAGCGCTTTCTAAATTAAAGGGCACTTCAAACAGCCATTGTTGCTGGTTCATGGTCAGAGCCTTGGTTATTCAAAGAAATTTCATTGTGGAGGCGTGAGGTGTGAGAGAACTCAAAACGGTCAGAAACAATAGATTGGCTTGTGAGGAATGAGGTGCGATCGTTCTCCAGCCCTTACAAACTCGGCAAAGGTTGGACGCGAATCACGCAGTTCTGAACTTGTTTGATTCAGTTCTGATGTCAAATTTTTGAGTTCCGAACACGAATCTTTGAGTTCCGAACACGAATCTTTGAGTTCTGATCTCGAAGGTTGCAGTTCTGAACGCGAATTATCCAGTTCTCAACTTAAAAGCTGGAGTTCTGAACTCGAACGATGCAGGTTAGAGGTCAAAGGCTCCGCTTCTGAACTTGAATGTCGGTGATCGAACCTCAAATACCAGTGTTCTGAGGCTCAATCTTCGATTGTTGAACTTGACCGTTTGAGTTTGGCTGTCTGAGGCTATCCCACAATTCGCGGAGCGGGCATCCTGCCATTCGATCGCCCCATCGCTGGATTGTGACGCATTCCATTAGGAGGCGCTCCGGGTGCATAGACTTGACGCGGCGGCGGTGTAGGACGGCTCATCCGCATTCCTTCTTCACTAGAAATCCATTCCTCGGTGTACTCTGCAATCCGCAGCAGCAAGGCTTCAAACTCGGTGCGGTTCTTCTGAAGTACAAACGGCTCTGCTAACCAACGAATCACTTCTCGTCCTGCGACGGCCATGCGGTTCATCGTGCTGGCGTGAACGGATTCCTGGAAATATTGCCAGAGGACGAGTTCGATCAGTTCCCAGGCGTTGTCTGCCCCAAACTGAGCGCGCACATCGGGCGATTCCAGCACTTTAAAGCATTCCGCCAGCGCCTGACTGGTCTCCACCCGCAGCACATTGATGTAGCCGTAGGAAGAATTTTTCAGGTTGTTTCGCAGATCCAATCCGGCTCGCCGAACGATCGCGATCGACCCAAAAGTCGGATCAGTTGCCCGTTCGCGAATGACTTCACTGACTCGCTTATCGCGCCAATATTTCGCCGCTTCGCCAATAAAGTGTGTAAACAATCCGTGAAACTGAGGATTTGGACGCGCACCGGGGCCAGGATTTGTCGTCGTGTAGCCAAAGACGCGCCGATAAGCCCGCATCCGTTCTTGTTTGTGGTAGCGCAGAATGTTGTGCTTGTCGAATCGGTAGAGACCATAAGCCCCTTCACCGCTCGAAATTCGCAAAGTTCCGGCTCGAAACAGTTCTTGTAGTTTGTCGATGACGCGGAAAACGCCTAACCGTTCGTGCATATAGATGTAATAGAGATCGGCACTGGCTAGAATGCGCTCGCTTCTCACCGTGTCGTCATAGTCGATTACGCCGCTAGAAATTTGAGCTTCTCCCAGGTCGGTTGTGCTGTCTTTGCCCAGACCAATGAGATCCGCCAGTCCGCCATCGGCTGGAGAAGCTTTGCCTGATTGTGATTCCTCATATTTTTGTAGTTGGTCATCCACCATCCGATTTAGCACTTCTGCTAGTTGGGGATTGGCGACCAGTTCGGGGCCGAGTTGCTCGATCGTATTTTGCAGCAGGGCTGCCACCTGGTCATTGCGGCGATCGTAGTCGCGTGCTTTCATGATTCGCTTCCTCTCAAAGTTAGTCAATAGATTTAGCCAATGGGTCTGGTCGGTGTGATGGGTGACGCAGACGACACGCTACCCACGCCCAGATCTGCCAGCGTATCGAGTTGAAACACAAGCTCACTCAAGGTTTGCTGTACCCGCTCAAAGGACAAGACTCTACCCAGCAGCTTGGTTTGATTGCGCTTGTTGAAGACACCACCGTTCGATAAGTTATTGACATCAGGCGTGATGGCATAAAGCACAGAGGCGATCGTCCAGAACAGCGTGTCTGCCTGATCAGTGACAAAATCTAAGCCAAACTGTCCCGATGTAGACAATAGAGAAGGCGCTTCGAGGGTTGTAAACCGATCGACCCATTCATCAAAGTCATTGACCGTAATGTTGGGTAAGGCAAAGTTAGCGGTGATGGTCAAATTCGTGCCGTTGTTGCCGCTGCTGATCGTTATAGAACCGGGGGATTCTAACGTGTCAAACAGGGCCGCATCCGATCGCCGTTCGCTTTCGGTAAAGCCGACTGAATCCATTGCAGACATCAGACTTGCATTACTATCACTGATCACCGGGAGCATAATGCTGGCGCGGGAGAGTCGCTCGCTGTATCGTCCGGTGACTTGAGTCTCGATCGAGGTCGTAATGTCATACTCAACCCAGATTCGTCTCAAGGTATCAACGTAATTAATCAACAGTTCAAATCCAGCAATCTGAGTTTCGTCCCCCAGTGTCACAGGCAGCACCGCCTCGACTTGACCATTGCGATTGATCAAGCGGGCTTTTTCACCAAACTTAAGTAGAGAGCCGCCGATTAACCGATTGCCCCCACTCTCACTGCCTACAGGACTTTTGACACTCAGCGTATTGAGGTAAGTTTCTACTCGCTGTTTGCGCGGTTCGTCTAAGCGACCAAACTCATCGACTAGCGTGCGAATTTGAGACTGGATGAGCGATCGCAGGGCCTCAACCGCATCCACATCCGCCGTCGGATCAAAGGACGTTAATCCTTCCAGCACTTTCAGCGCATCCTGCCCAATAATGCTGCCTTGACGATATAAATTGGCTTGCGCGACCGAAAGCTGACCCGTCATGCCGTTTAGCTCATTGGGATTGTAGAGCGATACTAGACTGCGGGCTGGAGTCATCATCACCTGACCATTCTTGGCAGTCGGAAAGGCACTGTTCAACGCGCTGATGAATCCATCTGAGCCACGACCGGGGGCGCGTCCTAACACCTGCGTCAGGGCCCGCTCGACTTGCTGCGATAGACCGTTGGCGGCACTGGAGGCCGTCGATCGCGCAGAACCATTGTCATAAACCGTGGTTTCGTTGCCAGCAGAATGACTCAAAATCCGAGTAATCTGTGACAGTTGTTCGGCTACTGGATTGTCGGTAAGGGTGGGTTGAGCAAACAGAAATTGATCAATGAAAGTTTGTCGAAGTTGCTGTAATTGTTCAGCCGTAAAGGGACTGGTCTGACCAGCCGTGACTAGATAGGGAAATGTCATCGTGACTACCTCGTGTGATCTAGGGATGAGGGATGAGGGAGGAGGTTCTAGATCTGTTGTTGGAAAATCTAGCGCCGTCCTAACATGCGGTAAAAGTTGTCTGTAATGGCTTGGGGGGTGGCAAGTTGCTGATCTATCGCGAACCGAGCCGCACTCACCATCAGCCGGACGGGAATGGCTCCTGGATCGCTGCCTGCTGCCAACCGTCGTCCGGCCTGTTCGATTAGATCCAGTTGCGCGGGCGTAAAGTCAATCACCTGCGCCATCGACTTGTTGCCAAACTGAGCATAGGGCTGAAATACCAGCGTATCCACAACCATTTCCGCAGCCGGGTAGAAGGTTTTCATGAAAAAGGGCGGAATCTGATCGGGTGTAATCCGGGGATAGAGGCGCTGCCAGACGCGGGCCAGATCGGAGGCTAGTCGATCGAAGCCCAATCGCCGTAGCAAAATTAGATTGATCAACACGCGCAAATAGGGCGTAGGATGAACCGCCTCAGCACTAAACTGCAACGTACTGGCAGGCGATCGCCCCACCACATCCATGAGCGACTCAACCGCAGCCGTTCCCCCCAACATCAGCGCAAACATATCGGCCATCGTTTCTTTGTGCCACCGCGCCCACACCTGCGCCACCTCCGGAGAAAATCGTCCTTCTGTCGTTAGACGTTGAAACAGTCGGACTGGAATGACTTCCCATAGCCCCAAATCTGCTTGTAAATTGTGAGACACTTCATGCAAAACGCTGGAGAGCGCCCACACATTGTCTAATCGGTGCTGCGGCAGCATAATTAAGGGAAACAGGTTGGAATTGTAGCGCAGCTTTTGTAAAGGAACCCCCCGTCGAAAGGTCGCCGGACTAAAGCCACTATTGGCATAGCTAAAGGGCAACAAACTGGGCATGGGTTGCGCCGTACCTAGCCCCACATAGACTTTTTCGTAACAGTTGATGGCAATGCGATCGATGGCTCTCAACCGCTCCCCAAACGAAGACAGCCGCTGCACAAATAAATCAAAGTAGAAGTCCCAAATGCCTTCGAGGTAGAGCACCTGATTACTCACTGTCTCTTTGCGTTCTAGCAGCACTCGAAAGCGATCGCCCGTAGGGTCTCGACGAGCCGCACTTGCTGCCGCTTCTACCCAGCGCGTTTTCTCAATCAACTGCACCCGAAAGCGATCGACAAAGCGATTGACGGCTTCGATGTGGGCTTCGCTAGGAGCAATGGGGCCCGTCCCAAATTCGTCTTTGGCAAAGGGCCGTAGTGACTTGGCATGGCGGACTAGATTGAGCGATTGAATGTTGAGCCAGTTGTCGAGTAAGCGTTGTTCGCCGATCGAGCTTGATTTTGCAGGCTGAGTCGTCAAACTCGGCTGCGGGGAAGCGGCTGAAATCATCGTCCTTTCTCCTACGGGTGATTAGCGACCTGCACAGGTTGGGCAACTGGCGCTGGCGGCTCGACGCGGATTCATCGGATTGCGGGCGCTGGAGGGCGCTGTTTTTTGACGCACCGCCAGATTTTGAGTGATCGCTTTTTGCAGCTTTTGCGGATTGGTCATCACTTGCTGAGTGGCTGCCGCCATTGCTTTTAGGGCTGTGGCACTGTTGATGGGTTGACCTGCACGAGCCGCCGATTTGAGCGTTGCGATCGCCGTTCGATCCATTGCGGGCACGGCTCGAAGAATTTGTTTCCCCGCCGTTCCTTGTTGGTTCAACAGGCGAGAACGCCGAGCGCTGGCTTGTGCCATTGTGGCGACCACGGGACGCAGGGCCCGCTTACCGCCCATGATCGAAATCGTAATCGGTAGAGTGGCCGCAATCATGGATTCAGCTTCGGCTTCGGTGGTTGCTTCCGCTGCTTGAGCCGCCATAAATTCTGTTAGCGCTGCTTCGTAAGCGACTTCGCTCGTGCCAATTTCGGCTTCAAACTCGTTGTTGCCAAAAAATTCGGCTTCCATTTGGGATGCTTCCATTTCGCCTTCTCGCAGCATGGCGCTGGTGAGTTTGCCCGCTAGAGGAGCCGCGATCGCCCCAACTCCAGGAATCAGACTGGTCAGCGATCGCACCACACTGGGCGCAAATCTTTTTGCAAGCGGCAACACATTCTTTTTAAGAAAGCGACCGATTTTTTTGAAGAAGTATTCGCCTTCTTGCTCATATTCTGGATTTGCGTAACCTTGATGATAGTGGTTCGTTTCCTGCTGTTCCCATTCGTCCTCAAACTCTGGATTGGCGTAGCCTTGACTGTGATTTGCAGCTTCGTGCTGTTCCCACTCATTTTCAAACTCAGAATTGGAGTAAGGATTCGCTTCCTGCTGTTCCCATTCAAACTCAGAAGTGGTGTAGGGGTTCGTTTCCTGCTGTTCCCACTCGTTTTCAAACTCAGGATTTGAGTAAGGGTTTGCTTCATAGGAAGCAGGTGATTCAAACATTGCTTGACTTTGCATAGTCATGAGAAGTCTCCTGACAGTAATAGTGCTATCAAATTCAACAACGGACTATTTAATTGGTCGATCGCCCGTCTTAGCCAGGTGAAGTAGAGACAGTGATTAGAGGATGGAGTTCTGCATATTCCATTAACTGACCCTCAGTATGTCTTTCACCGAGTCAAGCAGGGTATCCCAAAACAGGTCGGTTCTTAAGTTCTGAATCAGTAACCAAAGAACTTGATGTACTTGAAGAATTAGGAAACTCTTCACCACAAGAATGACTTTCTACTCTAGCGATCGCTATTACCCATCAGGGTGCTTCTCAGGGTGTAGAACGATGAATTTTTACAACGTTGTAGAGTTACATGATGTTGAGCGTCGTTACCTCTCAATCTTTCTCAATGCTCACAGTTAGTCAAATTCTTAGACGGGTCGCTTAAGCGCGTTTCACAATTGGGCACTCTGAAGGGGTTCTTTACCCAACCAAGCGCCTGACTATGCCTAAAAATGCAGCGCCCATTATTCTAAGTTTGGCCTACATTCTAGGATTGCTGGCGACGGCTGTTCCTTGGGGTGGCGTAGGAGTGCTGATTTTGGGCGGAATCGCGGCGATCGCCCTACCTCGATTCTGGAAGGGTAAACTCAGTCCCAAAATTTGGATTGTAGCAGGCATCGTCGGGTTGGTTGCCAGCCTTTATTTTCAAATTCGACTTCCTCAACCGGGGGCGTTTGATATTAGTCGCCTGGTGCCAACAATCGCAGAAAAACAAACCGTCACCGCATCAGGAATCATTACCGAAACGCCTCGCCTGACTCGAAGCGGCAACGCTCAACTTTGGCTAGACGTGAATCGCGTCGATGGTGCCAATTCAAAAATTGCGCCCGATCGCTTCCGAGGAAATCTCTACGCAACGGTGCCCCTACTTCAAGCAACGGGACTACACCCCGGACAAACGATCGCCCTCACAGGCTCCCTTTACAAGCCAAAACCTGCGACGAATCCCGGTGGCTTTGACTTTGAGGCGTATTTGGCGCAGTCAGGCTGCTTTGCAGGACTCAAAGGAAAATCCCTGGAAGTAGTCAAGGCTGGCAATCCCTGGGGCTGGTGGGTGATTCGGCAGAAGATTGTACGATCGCAGATCGAGTGGCTCGGTAGTCCAGAAGGTCAACTGGTCAGTGCGATGGTGTTGGGTGGTCGAGTGGTTGACTTGCCGTTTGATGTCAAAGATCAATTTATTCGTATTGGATTGTGTCACGCCCTTGCCGCTTCTGGGTTTCAGGTTTCTCTTATCTTAGGGGTCGTTTTGGAGTTGACCAAACGATTCTCAGAGCGCATTCAAGTCGGGTGTGGTGCATTTGCACTCCTGGTCTTTTTGGGATTAACAGGATTACAGCCTGCCGTTCTTAGGGCCGTGATCATGGGCGGCGGTTTATTAATCGGACTTGCAACAAAACGTCGAGTCAAACCACTCAGCGGACTGTTACTTGCCGCCATGATTTTGCTATTAGCTAACCCCATCTGGATCTGGGATCTGGGGTTTCAACTCAGCTTTCTAGCAACGATGGGCTTACAAATCACGGTTTCACCCCTGGTCAAACGACTGGACTGGCTGCCGACAATGATCGCCACGTTGATCGCGATTCCGATCGCTGCCTACATCTGGACGTTGCCGTTGCTACTCTATGTGTTTGGCGTGGTTTCTCCCTACAGCATTCTTGCCAATATTATCGTCACGCCTCTGATCTCAATCATTAGTATTGGTGGAATGATTAGTGCTCTATTCGCGCTGGCATCTCCGATCGCAGGCACTGTTTCCGCCTGGTTATTACACTATCCAACTTTTTGGCTGCTGACCATCGTCGATTTTTTCTGCCAACTTCCTGGGAATGCGATCGCCGTTGGTACAATTTCAGCCTTTTCTCTGATAGTTCTCTATAGTCTGATTGGCTTGCCCTGGCTGCGTCCCCAATTTCAGCGACACCTGTGGGTAATTGAATTGGCTGCGATCGCGCTCGTGTTTGTCCCCGCCTCTTATGCAAAAGCAACCTTATTTCAGGCAACCGTGTTAGCAACGTCTCAAGATCCTATTCTGGTGATCCAAGATCGAGGCAAAGTTGCCTTAGTCAGTAGTGGAGACGAAGCCACGGTGCGATCGACGCTCTTACCTTTTTTGCAAAAAGAAGGCATCAATGCGATCGACTGGGCCATCTCAACCCCCTCAACTCGTCGATCAAACAGCGGTTGGACAACCCTACTCGACCAGATGCCCGTCAGATCTTTTTACCAGACCGCACCCAATTCTCAACTGACCGACGCGATCGCTGCTCAAAAAGGACGCTACCTGCCTTTGTCGGTGGGGCAGCGCATAAACCTTCAATCGACCTCTGTACAGCCCATCAGCCGCAATCCTGACATCCTTCAGCTACAAGTTGGCGATCAGCGGTGGCTGTGGCTCAAAGATTCGCTCAAAAATCAGCAGGTTGCTTCTGACGGTTTACAACGTCACTCGGTGTTGTGGTGGTCGGGTCAGGCGATCGCGTCCGATTGGGTAGAGAAATTGCAGCCCAAAGTAGCGATCGCATATTCCCACCAGGTGGATCAAGAAACGGTCGATCGGCTCCAAACTCACCAGACGCGAGTCTACCAAACCCGCCAGGATGGAGCCATTCGCTGGACGGGCAAACGATTTGAGCAGACTTTAGGAATTCGTGAAACCGACGCTTCACCCTTGTAGTATGATTGGATAGGACGCTAACGCTCCTTGGAGAGGTGGCAGAGCGGTTGAATGCGACGCACTCGAAATGCGTTTTGGGGCAACTCAACGGGGGTTCGAATCCCCCCCTCTCCGTTGATTTCAGAGATTTTGACAGATCAGAGCTATGAATTAAATGGCCTGAAATTTCTCGTGAGAAAAGTGTTGTTAGGTAACACACCCAACGGATCAATCAGGCTTTATTTAATTCGCATCCTGAATGGTGACCTAAAGACCTGTGCATCAGTTTGAGGCGACAAAAAATATCTGACCCATGACCCACGATCGCGACATGGGTAGTTTATTTAACTTCGCAGAATACTCAATCTCGATCGTGAGTATCCATTCACATCACTGATGCTACTGCCCCTGGTCAGGAAGATCATTACTTGGACTGTGCTCCTCGCTCAGGGTTGAGCTTGTACTGGGCAGGATTTTCTTGGACTTTGATGTAATCCTGTCTTCGTAGCCCGTGAGAAAACATCAGCGCAACACTCTGGCGCGTTCTTGGCAACACCGACTCATCTAACGATCCAAAGAGCAACTGAATCATTTCATCGGTCGTAAAAACCTGATCAGGGGAAGCGATCAGCACCTGCTCCATTGCTTTGGCAGGGGTCAAATCTTTGAACTCGCGTTTGAGTTTGGGAGCTTCAAAGGGTTTGTCAGAGGAAGACTTGGCTTTGCCTTTTGGCTCAACAGACTTGACCTTGATGTTTGATTTGGTTTTTGCAGAGGAGTCCGGGGCTTTGCCTGCTTTTTGGGTGTTAGCCGCTGTCTTACGGGGGACTCTCTTTTGGGTAGGTGCTTCTTCTGGTTCTGATGTAGCCTCTTCAACGAGAGACTCAACCACACTAGCCTGACTGCTTCCATTGCTGGCGCTATTATTAGGAGAAGCCACAGCCGCTCCCCCTAACAAAGCATTGATATGATCTAGGCTGCGATCGATGGCTGTCGTCGCCTGTTCGATCGCGGATTGCACGATAGCATCGCGCTCAGTCGTCAAACGCTCGCGTTGTTGTTCGAGGAGTTGTCTAAAGTCATCGGTTAGAACACTGGCTGACATTTTTGTTTCCTATGAGGTTAATGGTTTGATTGTATGTCCTGTGTGCGAAAATGGTGCAGTCTAATTCAATTAAGTTAGTTAGTTTCTATTCTAGTGATTTGATTGGGCGGTTTTATTGGGGGTCAAATCGATCGTGAGTGGTTCAGGTAGTCACATTTTTGCCCCGATCGTGATTAATCTACAGTTGCGTTCTTTTACTGGTACGGGTTGTACTTCCGGTAATACAGACCCAATCCACCAGGCCTATGAGCCGCGTTATGAGAAATGGTGACTCGACTTGTCTGGTGATCTACTCGCACGATCGACACTAAATCGTACAGTAACATTGTTCTAGAATTGGTGAGTTCTAAAATTGTCGAGTTCTAGAATGCACCGTGAAGTGGTGGTGTGAATTGCCTCAATGTCTCTCAATGCCCAAAACTGGCTTTACATCCGGTTCCCTCCCTTTTTAAGGGGATTCAGGGGAGATTTGCCAGCTAGTAACCGACTAAAGGGGTTTATTCGGGGGTTTATTTGTGATCTTCTGGCAGTGAGACGATGATAGCGTAGAGTCGATCGAGGCTACTGGCTCAAATTCACACTAAAGGAGACGACTCTGTGAATCCGCAAAATTCTGACCTGTTTGAGAAGATTCGGCAGCAGTTTGATAGCTCACCTTATCCGAGAACGCCGATCGAGAAATCTCCCAAACAAGATGCCAATGCGCTCTATATCCATAATTTTGTTACGCCATTCTATCTGTATCATCAAAAACGCATTGACCCCCAGGAAATCGCCATTCTAGATGTCGGCTGCGGGACGGGCTACAACACGCTACTTCTAGCAGAAGCCAACCCTGGCGCAACGATCATCGGCATCGATCTCTCTCAACAATCAGTCGAACTAGCCCGCGAACGATTACGATTTCATGGCTTTACCGAGATTCAGTTTTATACGCTGCCCCTCAACGAGGTTTCTCAGCTAGGCATGAAGTTTGACTATATTAACTGTGACGAAGTGCTGTATTTGATGCCTGATCTCGTCCAAACTTTGCGGACGCTAAAAACCGCGCTCAAACCAAAAGGCATTCTGCGGGGCAATTTGCACAGTCTCTATCAACGACAAAACTTCTTTCGGGCGCAGCAGTTATTTACGGCGATGGGTTTGATGCAGCGCAATCCGGGAGAAATCGAGATTGGGGTTGTCCTCGAAACAATGAAGGCGATTAAGGAAGAAGCCCCCCTCAAACGGCAAACCTGGAACCCTCAGCAGGCGATCGACAGCCCGCAAGAGTATGTGTTGATGAACTATCTATTTCAAGGAGACAAGGGTTACACCATTCCTGAACTGTTTGCAGCGCTGCGGAGCGCCAATCTAGAATTTATCTGTATGGTCAATCAGCGCGATTGGGACTTGATGAGTGTCTTTCAAGAGCCTCAAGCGTTGCCAAAGGTGTGGGAATTGAGTTTGCCAGAATTGTCGATCGAAGACCGTCTTCAACTCTTTGAGCTAATTGCTCCGGTGCATCGTCTGCTCGATTTTTGGTGTGGGCAGGGTCAATCTGAGTCGTTGCAGCTTCCCCAAGCCTGGCCAATGGAGGTCTGGGAAACCGTACAGATTCACCTTCATCCTCAACTACAAACCGCGATCGTAAAAGCCAGTTTGATCGACGCGATCGGACAACAGCGATCGTTTAATCTCAGTCAATATTTATCTGCTGCGGCACCGTCTCAAGCTCAAGTGTTGTTGAGTCCCCATCTTGCTGCGGGCCTACTCCCTTTATGGGAAGCACCACAGTCGTTTCTAACCCTGGTACAGCGCGTGTTGATGATTCGTCCTTGTGACCCGGTTACTTTAGAACCGACAAACCCCCAGCGAGCGGCTCAAGACTTGCGCGATGCTTTGGTTGGTTTGGAAATAAGCCTTCATGTTCTGTTAGAGCGGGGAAAAAATGAGGGATGAGGGAGGACGGAGGACGGAGGACGGAGGAGAAAAATCTATCGTTCTGCATTGATTGTTCTGCACTTAGAACGCTTATAGGTTGTTCCTCATCCCTATTGCCAATTCTGGGTGAAGTTGTATAGATCTAGATCCCCCTGGCCGCCTTAAGAAAGGGGAACTGGACTCTATTCCTCTCTTTTTAAGAGGGGTAGGGGGATCAGAAGATGTGTAACTTGATGGTGAATTGGTACAAAGTCTTTTTTTCTTGGCGTTGCTGATTGGAGGGATGACTCTGTGGGAAGTGTCCATCTTTTCGCCCCCTAAATCCCCCAAAAATGGGGGACTTTGAACCTTGGGGTTCCCGCCGCTTTGGGGCACACCCCCTGATTCAGCAACGCCTTTTTCTTTAATCCTCCAGGTCAAGGTCGTCTTCTTCTTCTTCCAGGTCGTAGATTGCAGAGGTGCCCATGATGGCTTCTAGTTCTTCTGCTTCTATAGCACTTTCGGGGCTGTCACCGAGTTCGTAAGCGAGAAATCGACCTGTGCCTTCAATCCACTTAAAGAGCGATTCTAGTTCCCGTGGGGGGATGATGCTGGCTTTCGCATTTTTGGGTTCTTCACGGAGAGAAGGGTTATAAATTGTCACAATCTTTGCTGATCTCTTAGTATGGCTGCTGCGATCGTAGCGTTGATTGAGACGTTATACCAATTCGCTCGTGAATTAAGCCAAATCTGGTAGAAGACTTTGGACTGAACGACCTTGAGAGTCTACTGTCTTCTGCCTTTGGTCTAACGTCTCTGGTCTCCTGTTGACAACAGATTCAAGCAGAGTTGACGAAAGTCTTCGCCTCGTTGCTCAAAATTGGGATACTGGTCAAAACTAGCACAGGCTGGAGAAAGTAAAACAACCTGAGCAGACTGAGGGGGAGCAATCTCGATCGATCGCCGCACTGCTCTCTCCATCGTTCCGACAATTTCGTAGCGAGTGTAGCCGACATCTTCTAAGCGGTTAGCAAAGCTTTTGGCCGCATCTCCGATCAGTAAAACAGCCGCCGCTTGCAGTTGAATTGCCTTGATCCAGGCGCTATCGTCTCCCAATTTTGCCTCGCCGCCCGCGATCAGGATTACGGGACTTTTGACCGCAGACAATCCGACTTCGGCAGCATCATAGTTCGTCGCTTTGCTGTCATTGATGAAGTCGATTCCTTGCCAGGTGCAGATGTGTTCGAGTCGATGAGGAACGCCCGGAAACTGAGCGATCGCTTCCTGAATTGCCGCTTTCTCAACGCCTGCTAAATGGGCCGCCGCCACGGACATGAGTAGATTTTGCTGATTGTGCGATCCTGGCATTCGTAAGGTACTGACCTGAACGATCGCTTCTCCGCGCACGATCACCCACCCGTCTTGAATGTAAGCCCCCCTATCGGGATTGCCCATTAGTTCTGATTTACCATTGATACTCGTCCAGCAGGCCTCTGAGGTAATGGGAAAGGCGCGCTGTGTGCCAAGACTTCTTAGATAAGGATCGTCCCCATTGAAAATTTGCTGTTGAGATTGTTGAAGCAGACGAGCTTTGATGTTGAAGTAGTTTTCTAAGGTTCTATGACGAGCCAGGTGATCGGGGGTAAAGGTTGTCCAGATACCAATGCGAGGCGCGATCGTGGGAGAGGCTTCGATCTGGTAGCTGCTGAGTTCGGCGATCGCCCAGTCGGGTTTGGGGTTTGACATGGCGACTTCACAGGCCGCCAGCCCGATGTTGCCAAAGGCGGGAGCCTGAAAGCCTGCGGTTTGAAAGATGGCGGCAACCAGGGCAGTGGTGGTGGTTTTGCCGTTGGTGCCTGTGATGCCGATCCAGGGGCAGGTTTGCAGATGTCGCCACGCGAGTTCCATTTCGCCGATCGTTTCGATGCCCAGATTTCTTGCCCGCGTCAAGTTGGCAGCATCCCAGGGCACACCCGGACTGACGACGACGAGATCCGGCTTTTTGGCATCGGGGCTAAAGGTTTCTCCCAGTCTGACTTTGATGCCGTCGGCGTTGAGTTCTAGCTGCTGTTGTTGAAGGGCGGTGGTGGTGCCGCGATCGCTCACAGTGACTTGCCAGCCTTCGCGCTTGAGTAATCGAGCCGCTGCGTTTCCTGATTTTCCCAGACCGATCACATAAGCGTTGGGCATAGTCTTCTCGAAATCTATCTTTTGGCACCCTTTATGGTACTGCTTAACAGTTCATTACAGGCATCTGAATTGCGATAGGGTGAATTTGCCAATTTGATGCTCTGGTCAATGTGAGTTGGATGAAAGATGAGATTCTCCGTTTCGTACGCTTCAAGATACCCACAAGGGGTCGCTGATCCGGATTGCCTCCCAAATCACCTACAAATAGAGGACTCTGAACTGGAAATCTTGGTTTACCCCAAATCCATTTTTAGGCACAATGGCTCCTTGACCTCCCCCAATCTCTCTTTTGGCTACCGTGACACAAGTCGTTTTCGCTTCGTTTCCATCGGCCAAACCCCTAAATTCCCTAAAGCTTAGTTCAAAGTCTCTCTTTTCAAGGAGATTTAGGGCGATTGAGATTCGGTGATCAAGGATTTAGAGTAGATGAAACCTATTTTGACGTAATGACAATTTGGCGTTGCTGATTGGAGGGATGAATCTGTGGGAAGTGTCCATCTTTTCGCCCCCTAAATCCCCCAAAATTGGGGGACTTTGAACCTTGGGTTTCCCACCGCTTTGGGGCAATTCATCCCCTGATTCAGCAACGCCGACAATTCCAGCCAAAGATTTAGAATGGTACAGGGCTTGAAAGCTCGATCGCTCCCCAAATTCTCAGGCTTTTAGCGATCGATGCTTGTTTCAGTGGCCTTTTATAGCCAATTGCCAATCAAGACATAGGGGGCCCAAAATATGGGTAGCTGATATTCTGGGGTTTTTAGTAACGCAAGTTGGGCACGGCGTAAGCTCTCAGCTCTCGGTTGAGATTGATTGATTAGCGTCTGGTAAAACTGATTCATTAACAAAGCGGTCGATTCGTCATTTACGCTCCATAAAGAGGCGATCGTGCTGCGGGCCCCGGCTCGGATTGCTACCCCTGCTAACCCCAGGGCGGCTCGTTGATCTCCGGCTGCCGTTTCACAAGCACTGAGCACCAGAAGTTCTAAGGGTTGCGATCGCTGTTCGGTTGATCGCAGCAGGGTATTGAGTTCGTTGACGTTGATGGCTTTGTCCCATGCCAGAATGAAGGTTTCATCTGCTTTTGAGCTAAATTGACCGTGGGTTGCTAGATGAGCGATCGCAAACGATTGTGAACTCATTTTTGTCTGAAATGCTTGCGTTGTGAACTGTTGATTTAGTAATACTTGACTCTGCACCTCTGATTGAATTTGCTTTAACTCATGACTGACATTGGGCAGGCGAGAAAACCCATGCCGCGCTTGATCCAGCCCCACAGCGAGAGTATTTAACCGACCTGGCTGTAATGGTTTGGGGTCAAATAATTGAAGACTGGGCGAGAGTGCTACCGCATAGGTTTCGATCAGGTATTGGTGTCCGTCGTACAGGGCTGACATGGGAACATTTCGCAGCAACCCATCCAGGACAAATACTAATGTCTTGGTCTGACTTTGGGCGATCGCTTCAATTCCAGGTTGAATCAGCCAGCTATAGACTTGTTGCGATTGAATCTGGGTCTGACGTAGCGCGTCTGGTTCGGCAATGTTGCGGCGCAGTTCTGTCAGGGTTTTTTCGACTTGGCTTTGGGGTAGGCGGGTAGCATAGTGGCGCAGGGGTTGTTGTGGTAGCTTGAGAATTACTTCGACGCGATCGCTCAAAATCGTGGCATAAATGACTGCTGCGGTGGGATCAGCTTGATCAACGACGGCATCTAGTTGTTGTTTTGGGGTTAAACAAGCAGCGCGAAAGAAGTTATCTAACTCGGCTAACTGAAGGGCTTCGATCGTGCTTCTAGCTTGACGAATGTTGTCTTGACTTGGCTCCACGCTATTGTGTGTTTGCAACAGTAAATCGACGAATTGCCGATAGACAGGTTCAACCTTGTCTCGAAACGAGAATTGCACATCAGGATTGACGCTCACTAAGTCATAGCGAATCGCCTGAAGGCTTTTGACTGCTTGATCGTAAGCTGCGATCGCCCCGGTAATGTCTTGCTGTTGTCTGAGCAATCTTCCTAGCTGCCACTGCCATTGATAAGTGATATCGGCTGCATCAAGGGTCTGGGCGATGCGTAATGCCTGCTGAGTCAGTGTCGTTGCATCTGACCATTGCTGAGTCTGTTCATAGAGATGTCCCAATGTGCCGATCGCATAGGACTCAGCGCGGGCATCTTGTAGGCTGCGGGCTTGTTGGGTTGCGATCGCTAACACCTGGGCTGTTTGTTTAACATCCTGATTGTTCAGTTTCATCAGACTTTGAGCATAATCAATCCGGGCGTAGACGGCAGTGCGGCTGAGGGGTAAGTTGTTAATTTGTGTCTGAAGTTGTGACAGAAGTAATCTTACAGAGCTTGTCGAAGTCGATCGTGCTGCTGGTTGTTGTCGATCTAGTAATAAATCGAGTTGGTGAAGCTGGGCAGGAACGGCCGTCAGCAAACCGTAAGTCGCTGCCTGTTGATAGAAGGCGATCGCGGCGGTAGTATCTTGTTGAACGGTGGCAGTGTTACCCAAACTAAGTAGCGCTTCTCCCATTTCTTGAGAGTTGGCGGTAGCTTTGCTGTTGCCGGAGGCAATCGTGGTTGCGACCGTTAGACTTTGCTGCAATACTTGGCGAGAAGTAGTTAAGTTGCCAGTCACGCGCAAAACATTGCCCAAACTGCGTAGCCCGATCGCCTTCAAGGCTGAATCAGGCTGCTTCTGAAGGATTTGAGTCGCTGCTGTGAGTTGCTTCTGAGCTTGAGCATACAATCCAAGGCTTTGTAGAGCTTGAGCTTGATTGATCTGATTGCGAACTAGTCTCGATTGATCCTTCAGTTGAGTGTAGAGCGTTGCTGCTTGTTGCCAAGTGATTAGAGCCGCTTCCGCATTTCCGCGCGACAATTGCAGACGACCTTTGACTTCTAATGCTTGAGCGAGCAGTTGTTTTGAGGTTTGAGGTTTGAAGTTTGAAGCTTGAATTAAAGTAAGACTATTCGCGATCGCTTCACTCGCTTTGTCCCATTGTCCCAACTGCTGATAGGCCAGAGAAAGATTGCTCAATGTTTTGGCTTGTCCTAAGCGATCGTTCTGTGCTTTGAAGGTGGCGATCGCTTGTTGCCAAAACATAACCGCTTCAGCATATTGCGCCGCTTCGTAGCGCTGTCTCCCTTGCCGATCGAATCCTTTGGCATCCGAGCCAGTTTGAGTCATTTGAAGAACAGGTTTGGGCGTAGTTGATTGTTGAGCGGCGATCGGTAAACCCATCCCTACTACAAACAGAGCCACTAGAAACAGAAGCATTGTTTGGCGATGTAGTGAGCCGCGAATTTGTTCAAACCATTTTCTGGTCATGCTGTGATCCTCAAGGGCAGGGAACTAGACGATCGGGCAAGGGAGCAACGGGATCTGGGAGCGCTGCCATCAAGAACACAGTACCATCTGCCATGACCTGCAATCTTTGAGCTTCTACAATGGGAGGCGCGATCGTTGGGGCTGGCTGATGACGCTGCGAAACGGGTGGTATACCTTCAACATCGGCGGTGACTAACTTTACCTGAATGGCATCTTGATTCACGGCTTCGTTGGGAGTCGGCGGCAAACCACCGCGCCCGGTAATGATGAACTCATTGGATTGCTGGGCGATCGTACTTCCTGTAGGACAGGCTTGCACAATCAGCCGAGAAGCATCGGTGAGATTCACGGGAAGCTGCACGAGTCCTCGATTAGGATCAACATCAGGTGTATTGATGTCCACAACCCCCGCCACACCAAAGTCAGAACTAGCCGTAATGTCACTTAGGGGAGTCAGTTGGAGACGAGGCTGAATGCCAAAAATGCTTTGAGCGCTAATCTCGACTCTGCCACCTCTACCAGTAAACGCATTGGCGCTAATATCGCTATTCTCATTAGGCACCGCCACAATGAAGTTGCCCTTAGAAGTAATGTTGCCGCCATCGCCCCCAGCCTGAGCCGTTCCCGCTGTGGTGGAAATCAAACTACCCCGCCGCAACAGCAAGTAATCCTGCACTTGCAGGTTGATGTTGCCTCCCTGCCCCAATGCCGTTTCTGCCTGAATCGTACTCTGATTATCCAGACGAAGTTGACGAGCCGTCACGTCTATGTTTCCCGCATCCCCTTGACCTTGAGAAGAAGCGGCCAATATTCCCCCATTTGTAATCGAGAATAACCCGGTCTTAACCGTAATATTTCCACCCTGACCCGTAGCGCTAAAATCCACAGCACTATAAGCACCACTGGAAAACCCAGTCCTGCCCACCCCATCAAAGGATACTGCATCTCTCGCAACAATGGTGATATTCCCCGCGTCTCCTTGACCAGCCGTGCTAGCATTTACAACCGATCCATTGGTGAAAGATAGAGAACCTGTGGTGATGCTAACATTGCCTCCCTGACCAATAGCGTCAACAGCCACCGCGCTACCAGCACCACCACCATCATCAAAGGACACCGTATCTCTCGCCGCAATGATGATGTTCCCCGCATTGCCTCGCCCAAATGTACTAGTCGTCACTCCTCCTCTATTGGTAAAGGAGAGTGTAGCTGTGGTGATACTGATGTTGCCACCTCGTCCAATGCCTTGGCGATCTACTTGGCTGAAAGCAGTACTGGGAATTCCTTCACTGCCTACCCCATCAAAGGACACCCTATCAGTTGCCGTAACGATAATATTTCCCGCGTCGCCTTGACCGTATGTATTGGTATTGAGAATCGCTCCATTAGTGAGAGAAAGCGAACCTGTGATGATATTGATGACACCGCCCTGCCCAATTCCTCCAGGCCCTACTTGACTAAAAGCACCACTCTCTCCATCAAGGGACACCTTATCAGTTGCCGTAATAGTGAGATTCCCTGCATTACCTTGACCAAACGTGGCAGAACCGACTTGCGCTCTGTTGGTTAAAGAGAGAGTGCCTGTGGTGATGCGGATGTCACCACCCTGACCTACGGCTCCACGCCATACCGAACTGGAAGCAAAGCTGCTCCCGTCAAAAGACACTGCATCTCTTGCCGTGATGCTGATGTCGCCCGCATCACCTTGACCAAATGTACTGACTTCTACTCCCCCTCCATCGGAGAGCGAAAGCGTGCCTGTAGTGATGCGGATGTCGCCTCCCTGACCAATGGCTCCAGTTTCTATAGAACTTAGAACACTACTGGCAAATCCATTAGGATTTCTACCATTGATGGACACCGAATCGCTTGCCATAATGGTGACATTTCCGGCATTTCCTTGTCCACCACGTAGACTAGCATTCCTCCGCCGTGTACTAGCAGTTACTTGCCCTCCATTGATCAGAGAGAGTGTGCCTGTAGTGATGCTGATGTCGCCTCCCTGACCGATAGCTCCCCGATCCACACTGGTAAACAAAGCAGTACCAAATCCATTATCACTCGTACCATCAATGGTTACCCTATCTCTCGCCGTGATGGTGATATTCCCTGCATCGCCTTGTCCCTGCGTGATGGCACTCACTTGTGCCCCATTGGTGAGAGTGAATGCGCCTGCACTGATATCAATGTTGCCAGCTTTACCTGTGCTGCCTGGTTGAATTGCGTTAAGGATGAGACTTGCATTGATGTCAACAGACTCTGTTGCGTTGATGTTAATGTCTCCGGCTTGAGCGCCTATAGTTCCTGAGCCTGCGGCGATGCCTGCACGCACCCCCGTTCCGACTCCCGTAATCGTCAAATTGCGAGCGGTAATGGCAATGCTGCCGCCGCTACCCGCGCGAACATTCACATTAGCATTATTGCCGATCGCCACATCTGCTCTCGCTAACCCATCCGGTATATTCAATCGCCACTCTTGCCCCTGCTGCGTCAGTCCCACCTCGCCTTCGCCTGCCACGCCTGCTAATCCCACCCGTCCCCCCGGTACTAGCAACTGTCCACCATTCACATTCACAGTGCCGCCTGCCAAAGTTAAAGTTTGACCATTGAGCACCCGTAAAATTGCTCCCTGCGATCGCATCTCCCCCGAAGTACTGCCAAATTGCAAGCCGATCGGCGCAGTGACGGTCAGCAATGGTGGCGCTTGTGGATTTGTGGCGCTAAAGGCGAATCTATTATCAAACACAAAACTATTGGCTGTACTGGCGATGAATGATCCACCCAACCCTAATTGAGCATTGGAACCAAACAGAATGCCGTTGGGATTGATCAAAAACAAATTGGCATTCCCCAGTACGCCCAAGGTGCCGAGAATCTGAGATTGATTGCCGCCAGTCACGCGCGTCAGAATGTTGGCAACGCCAGCCGGATTACTGAAATAAACACCTCGTCCATTATCAATGTTGAATTCTCGAAAGCTGTGGAAGAGATTCGCACCGCGCTGTGCACCCCCATTGATTTGATTACTCGGCAGACCATTAATCACTTGATTGGGTGAGACGATCGATCGCTCATTGCCCAGAGTGTCATCGGCGATCGGGGCGAGTTGCGCGACAGAAAGCGGCGAAAGGGCAAGAATGCCGCCAATCACCAAAAGTTGTAAAGGCTGTTGCCAACATGCCGAACTTTGAGTCATTGCCAAACTAGCCTCCTCAAAAGCACTTGCTGACTGAACAATAGTTGATTATCAGAGAAAAGTCGATAAAGTCATCATTTTTTGCAGTGGCGACACCTGTCGTTTTCATGTTCACTCCCTCAACTGCATCAGTTAAAAACACCGCCACCTACTAACTGTCTGTAAAGGGGCAAGCTTGATGAGCCTGCCTGATCAATCGAGGAAAACAATCATGGAACTCTGTTATCGCGGCACTTTCTACCAATCTGAGCAACTGACCGTACCGACTCAAAAGCGCGATCGTCCCATCATCGGCAAGTATCGCGGAGTCGCTCTGAAATTGAATTCATCCACCCCAGCAGCTTCGTCTCAAGCACCTCAAAAGCTGACCTATCGTGGCGTAACCTATTTCAGATAGTAGTCTTTGATGACGAGTCCGCTTCAAGCAAGTCGAACTTGATAGTCAAAAAAACTCAACTTCTTTAAGGAAGCCATCATGTCTACTCATTTCAAACAATCCGTCAAAGAAATCGTCTTGCTCTCTCTCGGTCTGGTAATCATTGGCGGTTCTGCTACTTTTTGTTTTGTGACACTGGCGAACAGTTGCTCACGGTTGATTACCAACCCTATCTTTTACCCATTGTCCTGGCTCTCTCAAATCTCAGCGGAGGTCAAATGCAAGGCAGTTTAAGCACTTACAAAATAATCGTTCCTTCCACGCAGCATCACTCGGTTCAGCCTACTAATGTTGCAGCAGTGAATGTCGTGCTTGGTTCTCTAGCGATCGCTTTTCCGATTGTGGTGGGCTGCGCGATCGTGAGTTATCGAACACACCGAGCTATGGTTGTTCGGCGGCAAATTCAACGGTTGAACCGGATCTGGCAGCTAGACTCAAGCAACAACCTGTCTTAATCGAGTCGCATCTGATGCTTTGTTTTGCAAGCCTTGACTCACTTCACGAAACTCACTGCATCAGTTCAAAACACGGGCCTCTATCAAGTGATGTAAGCAGATGGATGCTTATCGATATCCAAATCTCAAACAACAAGGAGAAAAACAATGGCAGTCAGATTCAAGAACAAACAGAGTGGACTGTATGCTGGAATTAGAGAGGCTAGCACCGAACCCGGCCCTCAACTACTGCAATGGCATAGAGCCGATGATGGTTCTCAAGTTTTTGAGGTGATCTCACAGCGAACCCCGCAAAATCCAGATAACAGATATTCTAGGATTCAGAATGTCAAAAGTGGATTGTATGTCGGAGTCCGTGAGGCTTCCCTGAACAATGGAGCAGACCTTCTACAATGGACTGGCGCTAACGATGGCTCTCAATATTGGTATCTGATTGATAAGGGCAATGGTTATTGCCTGATTCAAAACGCACACAGTAGTAAGATGTGGGGAATTTTCAATGGTTCTACCAATGCAGGAGAGGTTGTAATCCAATGGGATAGCAGCGGTGGGGATGATCAACTCTGGTATCTCGAAGCAGCGTAGCATCGACGACTAACTAGGCAGTGTTTAAAGATCCTTAGCTCTTCCCTAGCCCTCCTTTAAAGGGAGGGAACCGAACCGCGCTACGGTTCTGCGGCGGTAAATTCAACAGTTGAATCGGCTAGGCAGTTAAGCTCTAGCAAGAACCCGTCTTAATTACATTACAGACAGCACAACCCAACATTTTTGAAACGTTGGGTGTCGCAAATTTCCGTTTGATTTGATGTACACAACAACACAGAGGTACCCGCTCATGAATACTAAGAACGTATTAGGGATTGTAGGGATTGTAGTAGTTGCTTATCTGGGATGGTCGGCATTAGGGGGTGATGGCAATAGGAACCTTGGAGTTACCGGCCCAGGAGGATTTGGGCTGACTGCCTCTAGCACCCGTTTAGATCCTAATGGCAATCCAAAAAGTAGTAATAGTAAGATTAGCACCTGGACTTGCTACAACAAGGGCAAATCTGTTGGAGATGCCCAAATCTGGTGGAGTCATCAGAAAGAGGATGCTGAGTGGGCGTGCAACAACTGGATCTCCACCTGCGGGAACGAAGGAGGATGCCAAGTCAGTAAGATCAGCGAGTAAAATGGAACAAAAGGGCGATCGCGCTTCCGATTGTTGTAGCCTGCACGATCGTGAGTTATCGAACACACCGAGCTATGGTTGTGCAGCGGCAAATTCAACGGTTGAACCGGATCTGGCAGATGGAATCCAGTAACAACCTGTCCTAGATTTCCCTACACCTATTTTCAGTTGCTCACATTAGCCAAATGCATCAGTTTCGATCGCTGTGATTCAGATTCACTTCACGTATGACAGTTTCAGTACAAGTTTGGATCGAATAGACCTCAGACAAGCTGAATCTGATGTTCAAAAAAACTCGACTTAGAGGTAAAACAATGAGCTACATCACGCTGAAACGAAAAGTACAGGGCGCGATCGTACTTTACACATCTCTCATGACGCTATCAATGGGTCTACCCGCTCAAGCTGCATCCCCAAACCAACTGTGGTATTTTGATGCCATGGATAGGGGTACTACAACAATTCGTAGCTACTTCAGTGGGCTGTGCTTGAGTGGCAGTGAGTTCGCGAAAAATGGTACGATTCCGATTCTACAATCCTGTAACGGTTCCTTGAATTGGTCTATTAGCCCCACTGGTGATGGATACACTTATTATATCCGTCAGACGAAAAGTAAGTATCTCAGTATTATGACTCAAACGACCGCTGACGGGGGATGGGTCGGACTGTGGGATGGTTATGGCGGAAATGATCAAAAGTGGTATTTCCGAGGAGGACCTCGTGAGTTTCAGTTAGTAAACTACAACAGTGGTAAGTGCCTCTCGGTCGCAAACTGGAACCCGAATGTTGGTGCAACTTTGGTGCAGTGGACTTGTTGAAAAATTGCCGTTAGGTACATCTAACAACTTTGATCAATTGAGAAAGAGTGATTCCGCTACTTATTGGGGTTATTAACGTTTGCCTCACTAAGTAATCGTTGCTCCCGATCGCAACATTGGTATTCGTTCAGTTCATTAAAACCCTGAGAACACAGTTGGATATTAGGAAGCCATTCTGAAATGTACACATTCAAGTGTCTGGATAATGCCTTTGCTGCGATCGCCTATCAGTCTTTCACCTTTCCACTCTACCGATCGCGATTACAAGCCCCAAAATTTGCACCCTCGACCGTCGTGATCGCCGCTGCTGATACTAACAATCAGGCGATCGGACTAGCGCTGGCAGAGATTCATCCCGATGGACGATCGGCAACGCTCGCTCCTCTCGATTTTTGTAAAGCCAACTCACCGTCAGCAAGGCGCAGGGACTGCATTACTAACTCAATTAGCAGCAGAATTAAGGGTGCGGGGTTGCGACCAGGCTGATTTGGTTTACACCACCGGACAGCCCACCACGCCAGCATTAGAACGGCTGCTGCAAAACGCCAACTGGACACCGCCGCAATCTCGAATGTGGGTCTGTCGATCGACCACTGAAACGTTCGCGAACGCCCCCTGGATACGGCGAAAAACCTTGCCAGCAGCTTATGAGATCTTTCCCTGGCAGGACATTACAACGGATGAGTGTCAAGCCATTGGGCGATCACAGTCTACTTCTCCCTAGATTCCCAGAGATCTATATCCCTTCCAGCCCGAAGAGAACTTGGAGCCGTTGAATAGCGTGGGGTTGCGGTATTAGGGACAGGTAGTAGGCTGGCTGATTACTCATCGTTTGAACTCAGACACCATTCGATATTCCTACGGCTTCGTTCGGCAGGATTTGCAAAAAATGGGGCGGTTGATTTTTCTGATTGCCAATGCGGTTCAGCTTCAAATCAATGACAAAACGGTTCCAAATATGATTTGTGTAGTTTCCTGCGATCGCGCCCCCATGCTTCAGTTTGTCAGAAAACACATGGCTCCCATTGTTCTTAATCAAACAATGAAATTAAGAGGCAGGTGCGAGATTTACAGGACGCACTGAGCCGGATTTACGATAGTGGGGATGAATAATTGAGATGCGTCCGTCAATCTCTAGGTGTTAACTGCCCATGACAATTTATACCCCCGGCTCTGTTGTGACCTGCCGCGATCGCCAATGGATTGTTCTCCCGTCGGGTCAAGCAAAAATTATTCGATTACGTCCGTTGAGCGGTGACGAGGATGAAGTGTGCGGCATTTATGATCCTCTAGACTTGGACGCATTAGCATCGGCAAATTTTCCGACTCCTCAGCCGAGCAATGTGCAGGATCAATTGGCAGCCTTAATGCTGATGGATGCGGCGCGGCTGAGTTTGCGGAGTGGTGCGGGCCCGTTTCGATCGCTCGGTCGCTTATCGCTGCGTCCGCGTCCTTATCAAGTTGTGCCGCTCCTGATGGCGTTGCGGTTGGAGACGGTGCGACTGTTGATTTCAGATGATGTGGGCATCGGCAAGACGATCGAGGCTGGATTGATTGCGCGGGAATTGCTCGATCGAGGCGAAATCCAACGAATTGCGGTGCTGTGTCCACCCCACTTGTGCGATCAATGGCAGCGAGAACTGCGGGATAAATTTAACATTGATGCAGTAGTGGTGCGATCTGGAACGGTTTCTAAACTAGAACGACAGTTGCCGTCTGGAGATCAGCATATCTTTCGGTACTATCGCCATGTGATTGTGAGCTTGGACTATGCCAAATCAGAGCGGCGACGAGCGAGTTTTATCGCACACTGCCCGGATTTTGTGATTGTGGATGAAGCGCATACTTTGTACTCGTCCGGGTGGACAAAGTGCTGCCCAACAGCAGCGGCATCAACTCGTGCAGGATGTCGCGGCTAAAGCTGAACGCCATCTCTTATTGCTGACCGCAACGCCGCACAGCGGGATTGAAGAAGGGTTCTTATCGCTGTTGGGGTTGTTAAAGCCTGAGGGCACCTCGATTAATTGGTTTTGGGTGAGATGGGATCTCAAATGAGACAAAAAGTTTCGACTTAGAACTCTAATTTCTTAGAGCTGATTTATAAAGAGAAGCTAAAGGGGTGCTGGCTCGATCTTGAGCAGA
>NZ_JBJPHT010000054.1:0-49793 GCF_052939475.1 Phormidesmis sp. 146-20 | reverse complement strand
CAAGTTGGCTCGTAGATTAAAGAATCCCCGTGCGTTCACGCCGGGGAGTGTCAAGACTCACAAGGCAATCTGGTTTTGTTAGCTGAGGAGTTAGCCCACGTCGCTCAACAGCAAGCCGAAGAAGAACGTCAACGGGCCGATCGCCTTGCCACTCGTCTGAGAGAATTAGGTATTGATCCTGACCAAGTTTAGTTTATGCTGACGGACATCGATCGGGTTGCAGTTCTTCTCCATGAAGGCATTCGGGGAACTCAGGGAAAAACGGGACTGGCTCTAATTCGCTATCGGCCAGAAACGATCGCCGCTGTCATTGATGCAGACTGTGCAGGAGAATCGTTGCAATCGCTTACGAATATTCCCTGTGATGCGCCGATCGTAGCCTCTGTTTTAGATGCACTAGCCTATCAACCGACGGTATTAGCCATTGGTATCGCGCCGTCTGGCGGACGGTTGCCCGATGCTTGGCTCTCGGAACTGAAGGAAGCGATCGCGGCTGGCATGTCTATTATGAACGGTTTGCATACGCGAATGTCGGCAATTCCTGAACTGCAAAATCAATTACAACCAGGGCAGTGGATTTGGGACATTCGGCAAGAGCCATCGGGGTTAAAAGTAGGAAGTGGAGTGGCGCGATCGCTTCCCTGCCTTAGAGTTCTTACCGTGGGGACGGATATGGGCGTTGGCAAAATGGCGACGAGTTTAGAATTACATCGGGCTTCTCAAAAACGAGGGCTGCGATCGCGCTTTTTGGGCACAGGTCAGGCTGGCATTATGATCGCGGGCGATGGCATTCCGTTAGATGCAATTCGGGTGGATTTTGCGTCTGGAGCAGTCGAACAGTTGGTGATGCGTCATGGCAATCAGGCAGACATTTTGCACATTGAAGGACAGGGTTCTCTACTCAGTCCGGCTTCAACCGCAACGTTACCGCTAATTCGAGGCAGTCAGGCGACCCATTTGATTTTGGTGCATCGAGCCGGACAAACTCACATCCGCACCTTTCCTGATTTTGCCATTCCACCGCTTGAAACTGTAATTCACCTCTATGAAACGGTAGCAGCCGCAGGCGGATCGTTTGCACCGACAAAAGTTGCAGGCATTGCATTGAATACAGCCCATTTGGATGAAGCAGCAGCGAGGGACGCGATCGCTCAAACTCAACAACAAACCGGACTGCCCTGCACTGATCCCGTTCGCGATGGTGCCGATGTGTTATTGAATGCAGTCGTGTGACGGGCGCACCATTTTATCTAGGAGACGGTCAAGAACGGCAGGCAGATCTTGGCAAAGTCCAGTATGCACCCGTGAAGTCTGAATGATGGTACTTCGAGACGCTACCAGCCAATAAAAACGCTCTCTCAAAGGCAGTTGACCGATCGCACCCGCTGGCAACCCTCCCGCACAAATTAGAGGAATTACCGCCAAATGGTCACGAATGGTTTCAAGATCTACATGGGGATGAATCGCACTCAATCGCTGTTCATCTAATTCGATCTGGGTTTTGAGAAACTTTCGAGGCGCACAGCAAACAATTACGGCTATTAGAAAACTGAAGTGCAGTTACACGCCCCGCCAAGAGTCTGCAACTGCACGGCTGCAAACTTTGGGTAAGTAAATCATGACATACAACGCCGATCGTAGTGATTTTGCGTCAGAGATTTCTGTGACCTATCGGGAGCGATTGAAGTGTTGGGTGATCGTTCGCTTATTACCGAGAATGCAGCGAGTGGTGGTCGATCGCTTTCACAAACGCGCCGATGCCGACGGTCATATGTACTTTTTACGGCAACAGATTCCCGACGGCACCTTTGTTGTAATGTTTGATGTGCAGATTGATCGCGTCGATCACGACTGTCTTTAGGCCGCTTTGGCTTTCTTGCTGCCTGCGATCGCTAACCCTATGAGCATGAGGGCGGCGATCGTTCCCGGTTCGGGGACTTTCTTTTGGATGGGAGTGGTGCCCACTTTAAGCTGATAGGCCAGCGCAGAATTGTTGGGTCTGGTTCCTGCCCAGGTCATCGTCGATTTACCAGTTAGCTTGAATGCGCCCGATATCTTGCTTAATTGCAGATAATCAACATCGCTGGAGGTAGAACCAGACGACAGCACATTCGTGATTGCTAGATTTTTGGACTTGGCATCGCTGAAAACTAGATTGCTCAATAACATACTGCTGTTAGCGGCAGCACGAGTGCGGAAGAAGATATCGCTCACAGCTCCACTAAATACATTACTGCTGATAGTTTGATTGCCGACGATGTATTTCACCAAAGAGCCGTCATACTCCAAAGAGAAATCAACCGCTTGCCCACTTGTCCACTGACGTTGTTTTTGATCGACGGGCAATAGATTGTTTTTAGGGTTTAGGAGATCGATTTCTTGAGTGCCGTTGGTGGCATTATTGCCGATGCGACTTTGAGCCACAAAGGATTCTGTAAATTTGCCTGTGGTAATGAGCTGCTCAAACCCTGAATCAGTCAACGTGGTTTGGGGAACGATCGTCGCAGCTTTGGCGTTTAGAGAATTGGCAGCTAAACCTGTTGTAGACAATACAAGCGCAACGAGTAACTGGTGGGGTTTGATCATGGATGTATTTAGTATCAGATATGACAAACGATGTAATTTTACTTTGCCCGAATATTTCTAGTTTTCAGGCTAATCTAGAAAATCTTCACGTTCCTTTCGCATTGGCTTTGCAAACATACAAACGAGTGGCAACAGCCGATCGCGACTTACAAAACGTTTAGACATTCTTTGTTGACTAGAGCGATCGGGTAACCAGTTCCATAAATGCACTGATGTTTATGAAAGTGACGTTTAAGATGTGGCTTGATTGGTAGAGCAAATCGCTACTTAATAATCGCCACCGGATAATCAGGATTAACAGGATTAGGAATTAAGCATTGATTTTTGTAATCTGGCAGGAGATCTAACTTTTCTAAAATTACTTGACCGATCAAGATTTCATCACCAACCACGAGTGCTTCATCAGTTGTATTGCGTCCTTCACATTCAATCATGATGCCTTCTGTAACACCTACCAGTTCTTCAGATCCGTCGGCAAATCGAGCAAGCTGCTGACCGCGAATTCGTAAACCCAACTGCTCTGCCACCGTTTGAGGAATAACTAACCTGACGGCTTCCGTATCGACCAATGCCCGTCCCTGATATTGGCGAAGCTGTTGTGGGGCAAGCACTCCACGCTTGATCATTTCTTGATCAGCAGAATTTGTGATTGTGACCTGTGTGTAGACTGCTCCCGTCTCTGTTGATTGAACTTGTTGAACCAGTGTGTCTCCTGATTGAGCGTGTTCTTGATTTGAGTCAATTTCTATCTCGCTGGTTTCAATTAAGAACTTTTCTGCCAAACGATCGTAGGTTCCCGGCCCGACAAACTGAGGAAATTTATGCGATCGACTGTATACCCAGACCAATTCTCCATTTTCCAGAATGCGGATATCGCTAAACCACTTGCATTTTGGAATTAACAATTTGCCTGCTTCGAGAGCATCTGTCCAGCGATCGTAGGTTTGAGAAAATCCAGGTGTAATAACTTTGAACATGGGAAAAGGGCAATCCAAACTCTTACTAGCAGTGTATCTGTTGCGACTCTTGAATCGCTGCTTTCTCAAATGAGTGGAGTGTGCATTGCTTGGTAAGATACCTTTGTAAGTTTTGATCACTCTTCACATGTCACCCGAAACAAATTCAGAGATGCAGTCCACGACGGGCGCAGATGCGATCGATGTTGCGATCGCTCAGGGCATTGATTTCGACGGTTCGCCTATTCCGACCGCCAAGCTTGACCTTTATACCAAAGTCATGGGGCTAGAAGCGGGTCGTCAGCGGAGCGGTGTTTCTAATACAATGCGCTCTAGAATCGTCCGAATTGGCGCAAAGCACATTCCCCAAGACGAACTCAACCAAATGCTCACCGCAGCCGACTTTGCCCCTCTCAAAGAGAAAGAAGTCGCCTTCTATTACGGCGGAAAATAAAGGGCGGGAAATCAACGACCTGTAGGCGCGGTTTGAACCGCCATATCCTATGACTGATCAATCCTTGTCTTTGCCCGCGATCGCTCACTCTGACATCGAAGCTGCCGCCAACCGACTGTTGGGAACGGCTCATCGGACTCCCGTTTTGACTTCGACAATGGTGAACGATCGCACGCGCAGTCAGGTCTTTTTTAAGTGCGAAAACTTTCAGCGGACTGGCTCTTTCAAATTTCGGGGAGCCTTTAACGCACTGTCGCTGTTGTCTGACGAACAGAAAAATCGGGGCGTTCTGGCCTTTTCTTCGGGTAATCACGCTCAGGCGTTGGCGCTGGCGGGACAAATTTTGCAGATTCCCGTCACGATCGTCATGCCCGATGATGCGCCTGCGGTTAAGCAAGCTGCGACCCGTGGGTATGGAGCCGATATTATTTTCTACAATCGCACCACTCAAAAACGCGAAGAAGTGACGCAGAGAATTGCTGCTGAACAAGGCTCAACCCTGATTCCCCCATTTGACTATGCGCCCGTGATTGCGGGACAGGGGACAGTGGCTCAAGAGTTGATTCAAGAAGTCGGAGAATTGGATATTTTGCTGGTCTGCTGTGGCGGAGGTGGGCTGATTTCGGGATGCGCGATCGCTGCTCACACGCTGTCTCCTCACTGTCAAGTGATCGGAGTTGAACCCAAAAAAGCCGACGATGCTACGCGATCGTTCTATAGTCGCACGCTGCAAACGGTTGAGAATCCGACCACGATCGCGGATGGGGCCCGTTCTACCAGTTTGGGAAATCTGACCTTTCCTTTGATTTTGCATTATGTGCAGGATATGGTGACGGTTTCAGAGGCGGCGATCGTGCGATCGATGTTCTTTTTGTGGGAGCGGATGAAACTTGTGGTAGAGCCAACTGGAGCCTTGGCCGCGACTGCTTTACTCGAAGGCATTATTTCGGTTCCGGATGCGCGGATTGGCGTGATTATCAGTGGCGGCAATGTTGATCTCAAGGAAGCCAGCAAACTCTTCTCTAAAACAAATTCCAAAACCAAACGTACGCCTCGACTGCCTCTGGCCCAAGAGTTGAGTTAATTAAAGTGAATTCGACGAAATACTTCGCTCTGACTGCAAATTCGGGAACGCCCCCTAAATCCCCCACAAGTGAGGGACTTTGAACTGGAATTCTTGTCTTAAAGTCCCCCAATTTTGGGGGGTTGGGGGGCAGTAGCGCTAAACAATGAAGCGAAAAACTTTATTGAATTGATATCACTTTTCTTATGCAGACTTTTATTACACAGCTTCGAGTTCGACATTATGAAATGGATGCTTTAGGACATGTTAATAATGCAGTTTATCAACATTATTTAGAACAGGCGGCGATCGAGCATTCTGAACATCTGGGCTTTTCGCTAGAACGATACAGAGAACTGGGTGGCGTTTTTGTGCTGCGGCGAGTTGAGATTGAATATTTGAGTTCGGCGATCGCAGGTGACAATTTAGAAATCAAAACTTGGTTAGAAACGATGAAGGGCACTCGCGCCACGCGCCACTATGAGATTCGGAGACAGGGTGAAGAAACGTTGTTAGTAACGGCAAAAGCGCTATGGGTTTGGGTCGATGAAACAATGCGCCCTCGACCGATTCCCAAAGATTTTTTGACTGCATTTGGCATAGTTTCTCCCTAGATCACAGCTTGGATGTTGCGGAGTCACAAGTTTTGCTAATTTCTCTATCAGATTGGGCAAGATTGGAGAACTTTACGACCGGCCTTCTCCGTGAATTGCATGTTTGCCCCTGTATCTAGTCAAGACCTCCTGCTAGAGAGGAAACTCTGATGCCCTCTACTAATTCGCCCTCTATCCTGCGCAGGAATGATCTGTTTATTTCTTATTCTCGTCGAGATAAGGAATTTGTTCAAATCCTGGATGCTGCCTTTCGCAAACTCAACCGCGATCCGTGGATCGATTGGGAAGACATTCCGGCTGGGGAAGAATGGCGCAAAGCGATCGCGCACGGCATCGAGAATGCAGACACCTTTATTTTTGTGATTACGCCTGATTCGGCCGCTTCTAAAGAATGTATCAAGGAACTCGAACAAGCGATCGCATTAAATAAACGCATTATTCCGATCGTTCGTCGCGAAGCAACAGGCGTACACCCAGTTTTAGCCGAGTTGAATTGGATCTTTTTTAGAGAAAATGATGACTTTAACATTGCATTTCGCAAGCTGATTAAAGCAATTAATACCGATTTAGCGCATGTGCAAGCTCACACTCGGTTACTGCGTCGAGCAATCGAATGGGAACACGGACGCGATGACGGATTTCTCTTGCGCGGAAAAGATTTGAAATCGACTGAAGAATGGTTAGCACAATCAGGAAAGAAAGAGCCGATACCGACAGAGTTACAGCACAAATACATTACCAAAAGTCGTGAAGTTGAGGCGGCCGATCAGCGACTTGCAGACGTAGGCCGTAGAGCAAAACAGATCGTTCGGTTGAGCGCGATTCTCTCTTTGTCGAGTTTGATCAGTGCAACCGTTGCGATCGTATTCGCAGTTCATCAAGCCAATCAAACGATCGACGAACGCAATCAACAAATCCAACAACTCAACACCAATATTGAAGCTAGAAAGAGCCAGATCGAGGGGCTAAATCTACAGCAGCGAAGACTCAATCAAGACAAAACCGTTTTGATCAAACAGCTTAAGAAGTTTGGCTTTACTGATAAAGGAGTCGAAGATCTGTTGGCCAGCTCTCCCGCAGAACAAGATTATCGAGTCGAGCAGATCAAAAAGGCTAACGACAGCTATCGTCAAACTATTGAAAAACTTGCGGCTCAAACGGATGGAAGCTCGATCGCCGAGACAACGCCCTCATCCGAAACGATCGCTCCTGTACCCTCTCCGATGCCTTCTACAACCCCTGCTGCGCCTGACCAAACTCAAATCATGGTGCAGAAATCTCAGCCAATTACAGTTGAATACTATCCCAAAGATGTTGACCCAGAAGCACTACAAGCAACGCTAACCAAACTGGGATTTAACCTGGAGATTAAAAAACCAGAAGTGACTGACATTCCAATTAACATTCTTTTATATGGCAAAAATGTTAGTGAAGATAATGTCAAACTGGTGGCTTATACCTTGATTCGGGCAGGGGTGCAAATTAAAGCGATTCAGCCTTTTACAAGACTGGCCGACGAGAAAGCGATGGTTATTCAAGTGGGTGCGCTGTCAGGACTAGAAGATAAGCCAGCCTTGGAGGTAGAAGAGATTCGATCGCAGTCCCTTCCTTTACCGCGTTAGAGAAGACGCAGACTTTAATGAATTCTACATCTTCTCTGTTGGCTATATTCTGTTGGCTATGATCCGAATTCGATGAGATTTATCGCTTCGTTATCAGCCCTTCTGCCCCCCAACCCCCCAATTTTGGGACTTTTAGATCAGATTCCCGGTTCAAAGTCCCCCAGCATTGAGGGATTCAGGGGGCTACCCGGATTAATCACCGTATCGAACAATTTCATCGAATTCACGTCATACCCAATCAATTTGTTAATGCTATAGATCCTTCGCCCCCTAAATCCCCCATTCTGGGGGACTTTGAGAATCCGATACTTCCGCAAAGCTGACGGTGTACAATCACATACGCCTCTGAAGTTATTACGCCTAATACCAAATCAACCAACAAACGATACTCATAAAAATCAGTTAATTAACCGATTTCCATCTCTCAGATTTGAAAAAAACCTATCAGGGAAGCCGTTTCAAAGTCCCCCAAAATGGGGGATTTAGGGGGCGAGGATCTGTATCAGTAACTAGTGAATTTGGTATAACTTTAGATGGAAGTCCTCGGAGTCTGATTTCCTAGATCAGATTTCGGGGCGCTTGATCCACCTGCGGAATATCTTACACAAATTTTTGGTTTTTTGGAATCCTAATTTTTTGAGAAGGAGCGATCGCGGTTAGTGCAGAGTGAGCGATCGTTTTTTGACTGTCGATTTTGAACAAACAAAACTCTTTAGTTATAAGAAATACTGAAGATTTTGCAACCCCTGATTTGCACCGAAGTATCATTTACGTAGTTCGGCTTAGATTCCTCAAGGAAGCTCTAGGTGCAGGCTATCGGAATAACTCGCAGGTTTTGGGAATCAACCTCAAGGCAAGTGTCCATTTATTAGGTCATTAGACTGCTCAACTTACTGTAGAAGCGCAGTTATAAGATTGTTGAAGCATAGTTGCCTTATCCATTAAAAATTATCCTCAAGGGTACTACGAGAGGCTAAATCTAAGACACATACTGGAAGTAAATTTACCCATCAGCAATGAGAACGCTCGGAATTTTGTCTGTCCATGATCATTTGCTTGCAAGCACTTACACTATTGATCTTTTAGTTGGGGATCTACCTATTGGAAACTAATTGTTGAATTACCAAACGTGGAGGAAACGATGAACCATAAAAAAGAATGCAATTTGACTGGTTCAGATATGACAGAAACTAAACTTGAATCAAGAACGATTGGAAAGATTTCAAAATTTTATGAGAAGACTCGGTGGCTCGTTTTTTTCTCAACCACTGCTTGCGTTATAAGCTTCTTGCTGCCCATCTCTGCGATCGCAGCACCTGTCATGACACGCTTCAAACCTAACGAACACGGCTTCAAATTCACAAACCGTTTCAAAAACATTTTCATTAGCGAACTCAATTGGACAACAAGTGGGCTATGCGGTGGAATGGCCTATTCTGCACTTGACTATTTCAATGCTCGAAGCCAAATTCCGCAGCAAGACTTCATGCCTGCTGAAGGGACAACCCTGCAAAGCTATCTCTACAATCGTCAGGTCAACTCGATCGAGCGCAATATTGATAAGTGGGCAGAATATGGGTTCAATCCCGGTGGGGCACGTAATCGCGAGTTCTTCAACTGGGGGCTTCAGTTTGGGGGAGGACGATTGGGAGAACTGCGCCAGCGTCTTGACCGAGGACAACCTGTACCCCTAGGTCTGCAATCCTGCGGTAGCGATTGTGGATGCCCAAAAGGTTGTCCTGGCAACCACCAGGTACTTGCGATCGGGTACGATTTGGGTGACTACACAGGCAATCTCAATGCTAATGCTGAAGATGTTTCGATTTTTGTGTATGACCCCAATTTCCCGAACCGAATCTTAACACTCAAACCCAACGTGGCAGGTGCCATGTACACTTACGCCGAAGAACCCAACAAACGCTGGCGTGCCTACTTTGTCGATACCAAATACTCGCGTGCTACGCCACCAACCGTTACAGACCGACCGAATGAGTTAGTCGTCCAGTTTGATACGGGAAGTGACGATTTGCGCGGTGGCAATGATAATGTCCATCTCTCACTGATTTTACGCACAGGTACTTCCATCCGGTTTGATAATATCAACGATCGCAAACGCTGGATTGACAACTCAAGTCAGTCTGTATCACGAACTCTACCCGCAACCCTTCAACCTGAAGATATTCTCGGTGTTAGGTTGGAAACAACCTTTAGCGGTGGAATTGGTGGCGACAACTGGAATCTTGATGGTTTGCAGGTGAGAGTGCGACTAGGGGGCAAGGGTCGGACGCTACTCACTCAAAAGGGAACACCGCTTTTCCGATTTACTGGCGATCGGCGTGTTCGCGAGTTTCGCTTCTGAAGGTTGCATTGTAAGATCCTGATTAGCTTGCATCTACCTCGCAGGTCTAAAAACTGTTGCACCGTATTGTTTAAATGGACTAATACCAACCATTAAAAGAAATCTGTTTAAGGTGGAGAGTGACTACTGATGCCTAAGACATCTTCAGAAGATCAAGAGAATCAGTCTAAGAAGAATAAACTTGACCCAACTATCTTTGTGGCGATCGTCACTTTGATTGGAACAGTGATGACTGCTGTATTTGCCAGCCCTGTTCTAATCGCATGGATTCAGAAAACACCTGATGCAAAGATCGCCTCTCCTCAACCAACATCTGAGCCGAGTGTTACCCCGAATACTGAGAAGCCAACCAGTAAACCATCGTCTTCACCGGATGTGATTGCAACGAACACACCAGCGCCAAAATCTACCCAAACAGTTTGTATTACATCGTTAGACAATCCTCAAGCACCAGTTGCAGTCGATGCAAATTCTCTCAGCTTTAGTGGAGGTTCTCGTTTACCTTTAGTGAGTGGTCAATTGATTCCTTTTACTAACATGAAGCAATTTCAGGTAACAGAAGTAACCACAAGTCCACCGCCTGTCATTAGCGTGACTTCTATAAAAGTTGTGATCACATTATTTGATGGCACGATCGTATCGGATGCTCTAAACGGTAATGGGTATTTGAATGGCAAAACAAAATTCGGTGGGTTTATAAAAGCTCTCCATAAAATCAAGAAGGTTGAATTCAAAGAACAGGCTGCTTGTTAGTAAACAATAAAGTGTATATGCTCTGTGTGCAAGTTAGACGTAATCTACAGATTGTATTTTAGTTTGTAGAATGCTCTAGCGACTCCACAAACCTGGTTCGATCGCTTGCAAAAACACATCTCCAAAACACACTACTCTGCACAAGCAATCCAAACCACACAATTAGAAGTGCTGTCAGATCAATGTTCAACTTGTCAAAGACAGCAAGACAATCACCAAAGCCACAACAGACGCTAAAAATAAAGTCGATCAAATTCCTATTAACGTCAGTTCGATAAAGTCTTTTCGCTTCGTTGTAAAGCGCTTCTGCCTCCCAAGCTGCCAATTTTGTGGGACTTTAAAGCAAGACCTCCAAATCAAAGTCCCTCACTCGTGGGGGATTTAGGGGGCTACCCGGATTGACAACCGCAGCGAAAGATTCCGTCGAATTCACATCATATTAAAAACAACTCCCCCCATGCACAATGACCCTTGAGAGGAGTTGTTCATTAGACAGTGCTAATCAGAGCTATGAACTTATGGAGCCGGAACCGCAACCCGATTATCAGGAACAATCTGCGTCTGATACGAAAACACCTCGCGACTACGCGGATTGACCGTCACCTTGAGCCACTGCACGTCGTTGTTGCCAGTTGCCGCACTATTGCCAAAGGTTTCAACACGAGTGAAATTCTCTAACCGTCTGCCTTGAGCATCCAAGAATGGTCTATCAATGCGGTAGTAGTGCGAGTCACCATGCACGTAGGCGATTGGCTTACGAAAAGCAACCACCTCGGCGCGCAATGCTAATAAAAATTCTTGGAAGCCATCGGGCTGTCCATCCGTCTGGGCAAGGGTTCTTGGGTCACGCAAAGCTGCTCTGGTTCCGTCGCTGAGATCCCACCCCGGATTGGCTTGAGAAATCAACATCACCGCCACCGAGTTACGTGCCTTTGCCACTCTAAAGGTCTCTTTCAGCCAGGCGATATTAGCTGCATTTCGGGCTGCATACTCCTGTGGGTCAGGCGCAGTGTCGCACAGATTGTTACACGAACCCTGAATGTTGAGTGTTGCATAAGTCACTCTACCAACTTCCCAACGGCGGTTTTCGACACAGGGCACGGCACCCTTTACACCGAGACATAGAGGCCCTTTTTGAACTGCCTGAGCCAGTTTACGCTGACCAAGAGAAAACTTTGTGCTAAAGAATATCTCTCTTTGACGATCGAGACGTTCGCGCGAGTTAAATGCACCATTTGAGGGGCGATCGCAGTCAGTCCAATCGTTGTCGCCTGGTGTGAAGATCGCGGGAGCTTTCAAATCGTTGAAGTAGCGAAGCGACTGGATAAAGAGAGCATCGTCGCAGGTAGTTGGCGTGACCGAGTTGGGCGTGGAGTTGCCTGCTTTCAGGTCGCCGTTGTGGGCTGTGAAGGCTAGTTTTTGCGCGTTCATGTCAGCAATCAGGTTAGGTACGCCTGTCTGCGCCTGCACGTCTGAGTAGGGTAAATCGCCCCAAAGTCCGATCGCGTATGATTCATTTCCGCCTTTGTTCTCTTTTTGGTTAGCCGATGCAAAACCGATCGTAGAACTTGTCAGAAATGGTACAGCCAGCGCCAGTACACACACTTTACGTAGCAAACGCGCCGTGGTGATGCGTTGAAACACTAAGTAGCCAAGCTTTGTCATCATCTATATCCCTAATTATTCTCTAAATCCGTGAGCGCCATTTTGGACAGGTAGCCCCAACCCGTTGCACTCTAGGTAGAAAATTAGATTACCGGATTGTTCAGGATAGATGGGTTACGACTGGGTTATGGACGGGTTACGAGTTCACTTTTTTATCAGTACTTTACAGATACTTCACAGATAGTTTACGACTCCTTCACAGACCATCTCCAGGTTTCTGGTTCCTCTCGGCTACTTGTTCTCAATTCTTTGAATATTTTGAATATAGAGATTGTGTCGCTGGTAATGATTAGTTGGCGACGAGTTCTTTGAGCGTTGTTTCGACCGATCGTGGGTTCCATCCGAGTTCTTTTCTAGCTTTGGCACCTGTGACACGGACACAGCGATCGTAGACATAGTGCACTCGCTCACGGTCGATCGGGGGTTGCCAGGAGAGCGATCGTCCGATTCCATCTAACACGGTTCCGACGACGCGCACGATCGATTCGGGCACTTCATATGGGGGAGAAATTCCGGTTTCTTGGCTAAAAACTTGGAACATGTCGCGAGTGGATAAATCGCCTGCTGACGCAATATAGTAGTCGCCCGGTTTGCCCTTTTCGGCTGCGAGGATCATCAACTCTGCCAGATCATCAACGTGAACTACACCCGTAATGCGATCGCCGCCTGCCCAAACTTTTAAGCGCCCCTTGAGAAAGGAATTGAGGACGGGCATAAAGTGAGGATCGTCGAGTCCAAAGATTCCAGAGGGCATGACGCTGACGATCGGAAAGCCTTGAGCCGCCGCTTGATCAACGAGTTGTTGTGCTTCGTATTTGGTGCGATCGTAGGCTGAAGAAAAGTTTTTTTGAACTCGTTGAAAGGTCTCATCGATTACTTTGCCTTGAGTGTCACCAAAAATGCCGATCGTGCTGCAATAAACCATCTTTGAAATGTTGGAAGATTGAGCAACTTGAAGGAGCGATCGGGTGCCTTCAACGTTGACTTGTTCCATTCGGGCCGCATCGACTAAACCCAATTCAACATAGGCTGCCGTGTGGAAGATCGCATCGACTTTTTGAATGGCTTGTTGGAGAATGGAGCGATCGGTAATATCGCCATAGATCAACTCAATCTTTGTACCTGCCAATCGGGATAGATCACTTGATTTTCTTGCCAATCCAATTACAGAATCTCCTCGTTTTTCTAGCGCTTTGACGAGATGAGACCCTGTGAAACCGTTTGCCCCTGTTACAAATGCTTTCATCTGAAAATAGTCCTCTGTTTTGTATCAGGTTAAACTAAGCTTTTTTCATACATTCGGTAGGTTTTGTAGATCTTTCCACCAGACGCTTCGATCAGTTTACGTGAGGGAGAATTGTCTTCATAGACCCAGGAAAGTTCTGCTCGTTTGTAGGGTTTTCCTTTTTTAATTCCGCCCGTCATTCCTAAATAAATTAGCCCTAACGGAACCATTTTTCGCCTAAATTCTGGAAGCGAACAGATGGCGATTACTCTTCCTTGATCGATCTGTCTACGGTGCCAGAGAAACTTGAGGATTCCTAACCAATTCAATTTGCCGTTGACGTGTTTGAGCGCGATATTATAGTCAGGCAATCCCATCCAAAAGCCGATCATTTCACCGTTGTATTCAGCGATCGGAAACACGTCCGGATCGACTAAACTTTGCAGCGATTTTGCTTCTTCTAAAAATTCTTCCTGAGTGCGCGGGGTCGAACTCCAGTTATTAGAAAAGGCTTTGGTAAACAACTGATAAAGGCTAATTGCATCTTTCTCAAATCCTTCTTTTGTATTCAAAGGACGAAACTTAACGCCTGATTTGCAAGCAATTTGATAGCCTTTTTCAAACTCTGGAGGCAACGGTTTATCTAACCGAAAATCATAAGCGTAGGCATCTTTTGCTTTGTGCCAATGATCCTGCTCTAAAAATTGTGGGTAGTAAGCGGGATTGTAGGGCATCATCACCATCGGCGGCGAGTCAAATCCATCAACCAAAAACAGACAATTGTTGTGAGTTGAAAGGTCGATCGGGCCTCTCACTCTCGTCATTCCCTGTTCTTTTAGCCATTCACCCGCCGCATTCAACAGAGCTTGCGCCACTTCAAACTCTTCAACACATTCAAAGAAACCAAAGATGCCGATCGCCATGCCTTCTCGTTCAACCAAGCGATCGTTGACGGCTGCGACAATTCGCCCGATCGGGGTTTGATTTCTAACGGCGATAAATTGCTGAAGTCTGCCGTATTGAAGAAAGGGATTGTCTGCCGCAAACTTTTTGGCTACATCACTTCGCAGTGGAGCAACCCAATTGCGATCGTTGGTGTATACAACGTTAGGCACTTCTAAAAACAGAGCTTTTTCTGCTGCATTGGTGACCAGAATAACCTGAAAAGAAGATGATACAGAATCTACAGAGTTTTTGATAACAGAGGGTTTCACGAGTAGACTATCTCCTCTAAAGTTGAAGTTATTGCTATGGAAAAATATACCAGGCTTTCAGCAGTCAAACGATTTGCAAAGTCATAAAATAAGCGATCGCCCCCTCGTTTAGAAGCGATCGCCCGTTCACCCATTAAACACCCAATCTGAAATTGTCTAAGCGCTAATTGTGGGTTGGTAAACCAGATCGCGACTCTTGACCATACCCGTCACCAAGCGATCCATCTCTTCTTTGGTGTGCAGGGCGTTGACGGTGATCCGAATGCGCGGCTTGGCGATAAACCAGATCGGAGACACCCAGATGCCAAAGTCCATCAACTCCCTGGCATATTCTTTGGGGTTGAGTTCGGGGGGCAACAACACAGGCACGACGTTGGTTTCGCCGATCGCCACAAAATCATTGGCCGCAAGGTGCGATCGCAGATATTTCGTGTTTTCCTGCAAGCGCTCTACCCGTTCTGGCTGATTGGCGACGAGACGAATGCTCTCTAAAGCAGCCGCCGCGGTCGGGGCAGGAAGCGAAATCGTGCCGATCGAAGTCGGGGACACATTCAACAGCGGAATCAGTTCCGGTACATGAGAACTAATCGCCGCCCCCGCTGATGCCGCAAACTTGGAAAATGTCGTCATAATCAACGGATTGACACCACGCGCGATCGCATCTTGAGGCTTGAGACCAAAGTATTCGTAAATGCCTCGACCTGTGGCCCCGATCGCCCCACTCGCATGAGCCTCATCCATGAGCAGGGTGCTGTCTGGATAATTCTCCAACACGTCTAACATCTGAGGCAGAGGCGCAATGTCACCATCCATTGAGAAGACCGCATCCGAAACCACCATGATGCGATCGTCCGGTTGAGCATAGCGTTTTAGCTTTCGAGCCAGATCCTCTACATCACAGTGACGATACGCCCGCACCCGCACCCTTGCACTATGCCCAAACATTTTTCCAGAACGAGTGCCCGCATTCGCCAGAGCCGTCACGATACAGCCGTGGTTCAACACATCCGTCAAGATCAGCGTTTCGCGGTTGTTTTGAAAGCCAGGAACCGGAATCGCCAGATGACAAAAGGCATCCATCAGCGCCTGCATCGCCATCCAAGCGTTGAGAAATAGCTGCGTATTCGGCAAATGCTTGAAGGCAGAAATTTCGTTTTCTAGCTGACGGTGGAGATCGATTCGACCACTTAGCACTGAGGTAGAACTATTAGACGTTCCGTACTGCAAAATGGCATCGATCGCCGCCTGTTTGACCGATTCTTCCTGGGTCAGCCCCAAAACGTCATTGGTACAAAAGGTGAGAACGGTACGGCGTTTGCCCGTTTCAGCCTCTTCAATTTCAACAAAGTTTCCTTGGCGTTTATGGCAGATGTACTCATCGGGGTCTAATCCGCTTTCGTACCAGCGCCGCACATACTCCTTGACAACTTGCACAGTTAGCTCCTCTCACCTTTCTAGATCGCGATTCCTCTGAAAAAATCCACCTGAGCAACCCCTTGCGGGTAACTCGAAGCGACCCCTTGCGGGTAACTCGAAGAGATCGCTTTGACTCAACAGTATATTTGCCTGCGAAAGATTTCGCTTATCAATCAGATACAAAGCTGGATATTAGAAACATGCATTTGATCGTCAATTGTCTGAATACAGCTTATCAGTAAGCACTCGAAGTCAGGAGGTACAAACTAATGATTCACAAAAAAAGACCGCCTGAGCCTCATAGCCAGCCGTGAATGACTGGGGGTACGACTACTCACAATAGGACGGTCTCGAACAGGATTTAGTTGCAATGAGCGATCGGAAGGAATGGACAAAATGCAAGTTTCTCAAATGCAAGTTTCTCATCAGCAGTGAATCAGAGACGGTTAGACAACAACGCTCAGGGGAGCGATCGTCTAAAAATGGGCCGTCCGCATGTCTCCTAAATTTACGTTGGTTCGATGAAGTTCTTTCGCTGCGTTGTTGAGATCTTCTGCCCCCCAAGCTGCCAATTTTGGGGGACTTTTAGACAAGATTTCTGGGTCAACGCTGATAACCGCAGTGAAAGATTCGATCGAATTTACGTTAAATTTCTGCGACCGCCCGTTCGATCAAGCGTCGCGCCAGGGTTTGCGTTCCGGTGTGGGTGTAGTATTTGACCGCCACATCTAGAAATGCGCCCACGTAGTCCAGTTTGTCGGCGGAGATATCGACGTACTTTTTGACGTTGCTCAACAGACTTTCTTGGGTCAGATTGCGAGATCCGACAAAATCGCCCATCCAGCCCTTTACCGAGTCAAAACTTTGGGTAATGAATCCCAACTGACCCGCAGGATTGCCACCGGGAATCAGCGGACTGACGCTTTTAAAGGTCTGGTTTTTTTGCAGTTCGTCGGGGCTGGTTTGAGAAATTGTAGACAGCCCCATGTTGATAAAGTCTGCGCCCAGCGGAATGATGCCGTCAAAGCAGACCAGGGCGGCCATTCGCATCAGAGACTCGCCGCTATAGTCGCCCAACGCCCCCAAAAAGTCGCCAATGCTGTCACCCGGAATGCCGTTAATCTGGCAAAAAGCCACCAGTTCGACGACCAATTTGATCGTCAGGTCGAGACTCTGGACTTTTTCTGGCTTGGGAGTCAAGTTGCCCAAAAATCCTAAAAATGAGATGTCTTGACCAATTTTGTTGGCCATGGCCGCCGCGCCCAAAGCACCCGCTGCGTTGTCTACGGTCTGATAGAGCCACATTGCCCGCTGATAGCCCTGAGATTCGTCATTGTAAAGGTAGACGGCTCGATCGCCGATCGCCTGGATCATTGCATCATCGCTTTCACCCGTCACCGCGCGAATCGTATTGGTAAAGCCTGTCAAATTTTGCCACTGACCTGGAATCACAAAATCCAGCGAGTTGAGCGCTGTCACCGTGGTGCCGCCTTTGGGCAATTCGTCCACCAGTTCAAAAATGGGTTTGCTCATGAATGCTCCTAGCTAATAACGGTTTTTAGGTCTTTTCAAGGGTTTCTAGCTGAGTTTTTCTAACCCTTTGAGGTTAAATTTTTGTAGCCAGGCTTCGCGATCGGCTGGGGTAAATGACGGATCGCGAGACTGAACTTTGACCTGATATTTGCCCACAAGCACGCTAGTAGTTTGGTTGCCCAGAGTGACCATTGGGTAGCCGCCGATTTTTTCGGTACTCTTGGTGTACTTTTGTGCCGATCCAGCAATACCCGTGGTGTCATTGATCGAAAGCATTGCTACATTTTTGCCGCCTTTATTGAGCTTGGCTTCAGCAAAACCTTTTTTCTCTTGAGAGAAAGTACGACTGTACCCCGCACTGGCAGCCGGGAAAAATTTATTAAATTCACTGCCTTGAGTCGCATCTTTCGCAACCGCAGTCACGCCTTTTTGAGTGCTTTCTTGTTGAGCTTGAGAAAATTGAGAGGGCGCTTTTGGCTGGCAGCCCGTCACCAACAGAACGACAGAGAGCAAGAGGGCAACCCCGACTCTACGCCAGTGTTGAACAGTCATTTGGTTAGTTCTCATAAGATGTGATGAGAGGGAACGTTTGCAGGAGATGGACAGCATTTCCATCGGGTACTTTTGTAATTTAATGCGATCGCACTCCGATTGGGCGACTGTGGAGACTACATTTTGCAACAAACAAAGATTATCGGCTCACAACTTTGGGCTGGGGCGTTTCGACTGGGCGCGACAAAGCGTGCTGTTTAAAGGCTTCGTATTGTCGCACCATCAGTCTTTGTACGGCGATAATTGCTGGATTAACTTCGACATAGCGGCGTTGAGGATCTTTGAGATAGTTTTCTTGTTCGCTCTCGATCATCTCGATGTCCTGTCTCAAAAACGGCATAAACAGCAGATTTGAGATAATGGGCTGCAAAATGGGGCGCAGCAAGTTGACCAGACGTTTGGGCAGGCGCACTTTGAGAAACATATAGGTAAACGATCGACTTTCTTGGGGTGCGATCGGCAGTCTCATCAAATACAGCGACGAAATGCCTTGTAAATCATTCACATAGTTGGGGTAGCGATAATCGACCGAAATAATTTGTGTGGTGACGCAATCGCTGACTTCTCCCAGTCCCAACAGCTTTGACAATACGCCTCGATAAGACACCTGATAGTCAGCCTTAACAGAATTTTCGGTCTCTTGCAGCTTGAGCAAAATTGGGTCGAACCAGCCTTGTAGATTTTTGTGTAGATAGCCGTGAAACACATCCATCGTGTTCTCATTGCAAATGGTGAAATGTGCTTTAAAGTGTCCGTTTATCGGAATCATCAGCCAGTCAGGGTCGTCATATTGAGGAATGTCGAGCAAAGGAGTCGTGTCTGCGAAAGCGCGATCGCCCGGAAAGATCCAGATCAGCCCATATTTCTCCTGTACGGCGAAGGGACGAAGTTGAGCGCAGGGGAGTTTTTGCCCAGACTTCCAGTAGGGAATATTTACACAGTTGCCTTCACCATTAAATTCCCAACCGTGGTAGGCGCAAGCGATCGCATCTCCTTTGACCTGTCCCTTATCCATCGCTACGCCCTTGTGAGGACAGACATTTTCAACCGCCTGTACCTGATTTTGACTGTCGCGAAAGAGGGCGATCGACTGTTGCCAAACCGTTACTGATAGAATCTTTTTGGGCTGCAAGTCGGTTGCCCAGGCCACTGCGTACCAATGATTGCCATTAATGCCAATTTCCCGCACCTGATTGCGAACTGCCTGACCTTTGAGAGTCGTTGCCAGTTCCATATGTTCACTCCTTGTGGGATGGATTGTGAGTATTATCAGCGATCGGGCGAGGGATGAGGGAGGGCTTTGCCCCGCATTCGCGAGGAGGGAGAACTTCGATGATCTGTTCCCCTTTGGGGTAATCCGCTTCGCAAGGAGGGAGGAGAATGGCTCTTCACTCTTGAAGCGGTGCAGTAAGATCGAGTCAGAATGACTTCACACTATCTTTACCTGTAAGCAATGAACTCCGATACTGTCACTCAGCTATTGCAAAAAGGGTTTCACGTCACGATCGGGGCAACCGCCTCCCTGGTCGAATCGCTGCAAGACCCTCAAAAGCGTGAGCAAAATCTTTCAAGGTTAAGGTCAGAGTTTAGTGAGTTAACAACACCATCTCTGGTCGAGTCGCTGCAAGACCCTAACAGGCGTGAACAAAATCTCATAAGGTTGAGGTTAGAGCTTGATGAGTTGACGCAAGCGTGGGCCCAAAAAGGCGAAGTCACAGAACGTGAAGCGCGGGCCTTTGTCGATACGATGCTGGCCCAGCGAAATCAGGGAACCTCGTCAACGACGACCGTCACGACGACTGCGACACCCGTTTCGACCATTTCACCAGAAGTACAGTTAGAACTCCAGGCGTTGACGGCTCAGTTGGGAGCGATTCGGGCTGAGTTAGAGCGGTTGCGGAGTGAGGAAGAGATGAGGGATGAGGGATGAGGGATGAGGGATGAAAAAATTGTGGCAATTGGCGTTGATTTTGGAAGTAGCTGATCGATTCAACGAGTCAGCCTTCTGATCGACCAAAAATGCAAAAGATCAACATCAAGTCAAGAGAAAACGAGGCTAATTCTTCTTTCATCCCTCTTCCCTCCTTTTATCCCTCACTTCAAAGCGCCCACAAAATCAGCCCTAGTGCAAAAGGGTTGCTCAAATTGGGGTGTTTGGGCAAGATTCGCAATGACAAGCCTTGAAGACCACTGGCAGAATAGGCGATCGTGCCTGTATAGAGGCTGTGGCCCTGGGTATCGGATTCTTGCCACTCCATCACAACCGGAACGCCATTTACGATTTCACCATCGGCGTTGAGTGTGCCTTGATAAAGCTCAACCTGTACGTCGCTGGGAGATAGAGAAGCTAGATTTAGACGGGCTTTGACGGCGATCGCTTGATTGACTTTGACATCGGCTGGCTCAGAAATGTCTACGGCTTCGATTTTGATGTCGTACCAGTGTTCAAACAGTTTGGCTTTCCAGGCGGCGAGATCTTTGGCGGGGGCAAACTGATCGGCGGTGAGATTGGCGTAGCGATCGCTGGCCGGAAAATAGCCGCGGGTGGCATATTCACTCACCATGCGCGCTGTGTTGAAGTGAGGGCAGTTTAAGCGAATGGTGTCCTTCATTTTGGCGACCCATTTGCGGGGCAAGCCGTCTTCGTCGCGATCGTAAAACAACGGGACGACTTCTTTCTCTAGCAAATCATAGAGGGCGTTGGCTTCTACGGTGTCTTGAAAGTTGATATCGTCGTAGTCTTCGCCATGCCCGATCGCCCATCCGGTTTTTACGTAATCGGCTTCGTCCCACCAGCCGTCGAGAACGCTGAGATTGGGCAATCCATTCATTGAGGCTTTCATGCCGCTGGTGCCAGAGGCTTCTCTCGGACGACGGGGTGTATTTAACCAAACGTCACAGCCTGCAACCATTAACCGCGCTACATAAATATCATAATCGGGAACAAACACAACATTGTGAACGCCACTGGTGCGAGTGTAGTGAATGAGATCGCGAATCAATTCTTTACCCGGAATATCTTTGGGATGGGCCTTGCCTGCGATCACAAACTGCACTTTATGACGATGGTTACCAGAGAGGATTTTGTGAATGCGATCGAGATCCCGCAAAAACAACGTAGCCCGCTTATAAGTTGCAAATCGTCGCGCAAATCCGATCGTCAACACCGACGGATCAAGCACTTCTTGCGCCTGTGCGATTTCAGTTGGAGAAGACCCCCGATCGCGCAGACTTTTCTCTAATCGATCGCGAATAAACAGCACCATCTCCGATCGACAGCGTTCATGATTGCGCCAGAGTTCTTCATCGGGAATAGATTTGACGCGATCCCAGATGGGGGAATAACTGGGGGCATCTGACCAACCGAGACCGAGGTAGCGATCGTACAGTTCTTGAGTGGGTTTTGCGACACAGCTTCGCGCATGAACGCCATTCGTAATTGACGTAATCGGCACTTCTTCTAAGGGCACTTGAGTCCACAGGTTTTTGAACATTTGCCGTGAGACTTGACCATGTAGTTTGCTCACCCCATTGATAAAGCCAGCCATCTTAATCGCCAAAATCGCCATGCTAAAAGGGGATTCCAAGTTCCCAGTTTTCTCGCGTCCTAGTGCCAAAAATTCTTCTCGATGTAAGCCAAAAATCGAGGCGTAGCGGCCGACTGAATGCATCAATTTGTCGGGTGGAAATAGGTCAATCCCGGCGGGGACGGGCGTGTGTGTCGTGAAGATCTGTGTGGCTTGGGCGACCTGTTGAGCTTGAGCAAACGTCAATCCGTCTTCTTGCATCATCAGGCGAATCCGTTCGAGTGACAGAAACGCGGAGTGACCTTCATTCAGGTGGTAGACAGTGGGATTCAACCCCAACGCTTTGAGCATCTGCACACCGCCAATTCCCAACATGATCTCTTGATCGATCCGCATGTCAAGGTCGCCGCCATAGAGTTGATCAGTGATGTCGTGATCGTATTCTTTGTTGGGTTCAATGTTGGTGTCGAGCAGATAAAGCGGAACGGTGCCTATTTGGACGCGCCAGATACGGGCGTAGACAGTGCGATCGGGGTACTCGACTCCAATTCTCAATTCTGCTCCGGTTTTATCTCGCTCCAAATGCAACGGCATGTTGTAAAAGTCGTTGATCGGATAGCGTTCTTGTTGCCAACCGTCAGCGTTTAAATATTGGGCAAAGTAGCCTTTTTGGTAGAGCAATCCCACACCGACCAGCGGCAAGCCCAAATCACTCGCAGACTTGAGGTGATCACCCGCCAGTACGCCCAAACCGCCAGAGTAGATGGGCAGACAATCGACTAGACCAAACTCAGCAGAGAAGTAGGCGTAGCATTCAGAGTGAGGTGTGAGGTGTGAGGTGTGAGGTGGGGTTTCGGTGGGGGTGCGGGTTTTGCGATACCAGGTGCGGTCTTGGAGGTAGTCGTCGAGTTGGCGATCGACTCGTTCCATTTGGGCAATAAATCCGTCGTCTTCAGCGACTTCTTGCAGGCGCTTTTGGCTGATTGTGCCCAACATGAGAACGGGGTTGTGGCGGGTTGATTCCCACAGGTCAAAATCGAGGCGACGAAATAAATCTTTAGTTTCTACATTCCAGTCCCATTGCAGGTTGTAGGCGATTTTGCGAAGCGGTTCGAGTCGAGTCGGGAGTGCAGGCGAAACGTTGAATGTCCGGATCGGTCGCATCACAGAATCCTCCAAAACAGCTAAAGCTATTCTCTCTTGAGTTTGAAGGAACTAGTTATTAATAAAACTTGAACTCGATATAAGTGGCTGCGCTGTGCAGATCTTCTGCCTCCCAAGCTGCTAATTCTGGGGGACTTTAAGACGAAACTTCTGGCTCAAAACTGTTCTATTGACTTACTCGAAATCTCAGGACGAACGACTCAGCCCTTCAGAAATTAGTCGAAATCGCTTGCACGGGGCAGGTGGGAATACACTGTTCACAAACGATGCAGCGCGATCGCGTAAAGGTCAATCTAAAAGTTTGGGGGTCAAGGGTCAGCGCCTCGGTGGGACACACGCCCGTACACAAGCCACAATCAACACAAGCCACTTCATCGATCACAATTTCTCGACTGGCAAATGACACGCCGATATCCTGCGATCGCATCCAATCCAGGGCGGCATCTAGCTGATCAATATCGCCCGACAACTCAACCACCAGTTTGCCAATCTGATTGGGCGCGACCTGAGCGCGAATAATATTGGCCGCTACATTAAAGTCTTTTGCCAATCGATAGGTGACAGGCATTTGTACAGAGCGTTTGGGAAATGTCAGCGTCACTCGTTTTTTCACAATCGGATTTTGGCAGATTTTGGCAGGTCATCTTCCCATTGTAGAGAGCAGATCGAGTGCATTCCTGAACTTCGGAGTTATGGAAATAGCATCTTTGTAAAGGCACGATCGCGATCGCTCAGTAGACTAGAAATACAAGACTACAAATACAGTGACTCTTCACAAGCATATGGCTACGGATTCACCCAACTCGACGACTCCTGCCCAAAATGGGACACAACTCAGAAACTTTTTGATCGTGATGGTGGCGATCGTGCTGACGGTTGCTTTTTCATTGGGGCTAAAAACTCAGACAACCTCAGTTTCACTTGATTCGATGGTTAAGGAGGCGATTCCTTTAGAGGTTGCGCTGAGTAATCACAAGCCGACGCTAATGGAGTTTTACGCTAACTGGTGTACAAGCTGTCAGGCGATGGCTCCAGAAATGAAATCGCTTAAAGATCATTATGGCGATCGTATTAACTTTGTGATGCTCAACGTGGATAACGAAAAGTGGCTTCCCGAAATTTTGCACTATCGAGTCGATGGAATTCCGCATTTTGTTTATATGAAAGCAGGCGGAGAAGGAATTGGACAAGCGATCGGAGAACAGCCCCGCAGCGTCATCGAAGCTAATTTAGTCGCTCTGACAGAAGGAACTGCCCTGCCTTATGCACAAAGTACCGGACAAACCTCAGCCTTCTCTACTTCAGTCGAGACGAAAGATAGTGCGGCCAATAGTGCAGCCGATCCTCGCAGTCATGGCAGTCAGGTTGTTGATAAAAGTTAGTTCGCAAGTTTTTTCGCTGCGGTGCTGAGATCCTGATTGACTGACAAATCCTTTCAGGTAGGTTGGATTGAACCTGGTGAAACCCAACGTTAGCAACGGTAGAAAGGCTGCTGTTGGGTTTCGCGTTGCTCAACACCAACCTACGAAAAATCGAGGGTTTCAGGAGTTTTGTCAGTCAACCAGGCTGAGATCTTCTGCCCTCCAACCTGCCAATTTTGAGAGACTTTAAGACAAGAGATTCGATTTTAGAGTTCTTATTGATGAGGGAATTAGTCGATCTGTAGAAACGCACCCATTTCAATTGGCTCTTCAGCGTCCCAGCTTATTTGGAATCCCTTCACAGCCACCGGGAATGGTCGATCGCGTCTTTGAGCCGCCCCACGCACAACAGTAATAACGCTGCTCAGGAGACATATCTTCTGCATCGGTAAAGTCTGCATTTTCAACGACTGCACCCGTTTGGGCACCTGTTTTGTAGTTGGGTGGGTCAGTGCGACTGCGCGGAGAGGCGGCTTCGGCGGTTCCATAAAAGAGGCGAGTTCCATTTAGGTCAGCCCCCCTCAAGATGGCACCATAGAGAATGGTTCGCGCCATGTTTGCTTTGACCAGATCACAACAGGTCAGGTTAGCCCGAATCAAATTTGCCTCACTTAAATCTGTCCAGCGCAGGTCAGTCTCCGACAGATTTGCCCCCGCCAACATCACGCCCAAATCAATCACTCTGGTTCCGTAGTTGCGATCTTCGGCATAGCCCCCAGAGCCATCGAGAATTGCCCGTCCCAGTCGTCGATCGCGCTTCAGAGGTGACAGCAGTTTGGCACGAGACAGAAATCGAAGAATCTTGGCTTTTCCAGATCCGTCTACACTGCTCAAAATGGCGGCCGTTCTGCCTTCTGCGATCGCGCGCTCTTGGGGCCAATCTTCGAGCAGTCCTTCTTCGTCTAGTACCAGTTCAGAAATGCCCTGAAAGTAGGTGTCGATCGTTTGTTGCTGCGTGATCGTGTTTTGTTGAATCGTCAGATCTTTAGAAATCACATACTGTCGCCAGGCAATGTAAACCGCCAGAATCGCGATAAAAATCTGCCCCAACGCCCCAAACACTTCGCCCAATGCTCCGATCGCGTCCCAGTTTAGCTGTTTGTACCAGATGAGGAGCGTGTTCCCAAATCCAACCAGTTTCAAAAAGCCAACCACGGCCGCTGTCAGCCCCAACGAAGCGATAAAAATCGCCCCTTCTTGCTCAGAAACCAACTCCGCCAAGATCGGTCGCAATACAGGATAAAGCACCCGTATCGACAAAATCAGGGTGACGATCGCCCCCGCCAACACCAGCCAAAAACTATTGATCCACAGTCCCGCAATCAAAATGACGATCGCCACCAGCAAAATCAGAGAAATTGCAGGGCGAGCGATCGTCAAACTCGATATAGAATTTTGAGCGTTTCCTGATAAGCCAGAGGCAAAGGTTGCGGCCGTTCTTTCTCTAGAAATCTCAGCTTTAGAGGGAATGGCAGCACTGACGGGATAGGGTTGAGCGCCATTTTGTTCTACGCCATTTTGTTCTACGCTTTTTTGAGCATCCTGGGGGGTGGGGTCGATCGTCATGTTGCAAACAGCATTCAAAGCTTATGCCCTATCGTACCTGCTTCCAGAAAGCTGAGTCTTTTTCTCACGGTGGGATTGTTGAATAGAACAGGCTGCCATCAATGAGTGATCGGATTTTCAATAAAGTCGTGGACAGGGTACTTGACAAAATCCCATGCAGTATACCTTTGCGACAAATTAATTCCCAAGGCTGACTTCACCAGATATAGCGCGTAGAGGCATAAGAGAATTTGCAACGATCGGGTGACATATTTCATCAGTTTCAAACCGTAGTCCTGTGTCGCACTCTATTCACGCAGCTTTACATTAAAGTGAACCAAAAGCGTCGGGGATGTGTCAGATGCTCTGACTGTTTGCGCCGCGAGTTACTTTTTCACACTGGTTGCAAGGTTGGGTTGCTCTCCAAATCCTCCATCAATCGAGAACTTTAAACCAGAACTCTTGCCTAAAAGTCTCCAGAATTAGGGAGCAGAAGCGCTCAACCACGAAGCGAATCTCTTTTACGGAAGGGACGTTAATTTTGATCGTCGAGAAGCCAATTCAATCCACTGCCCATCCACTTCTGCCCATCTACTTTGGGGTCGATCGCCGCTAAACTCACCCATTTTGAGCCTCAACCCCCAAAACTCTGGAGATAAATCGGATAATTTTAGTGCAAATGGAGAGTTTTAGAGTATTAATAATGCTGTGGCTCTTCTCAGACAGCCTGCTGAACGATGAGCTACTGTCATTTTTGGTTGCATCTCAATGGTATCTGATGTCGTGTGTGTGGGAGTTGAAGTATGAACGCAGGTGATCATTATCAGCCATCGGTTGTAGAACTGGCCCGCTCAGGCAACTTTAGGGCGATCGCTTATTGGCTTAACGTGTTTCTCCTACCTCATAATCTTTATGCGCGAGTCGAGGCAGCCCTTCAGCCAGGCTGTTTGCAGATACTCGTAGAGTTTCACCCGTCACCCGAACACGATGCCAAATCGCCGGAATTTCGGGGCAGTCTGGTACGGTTTATCTGCCACCATCTCTGGAAACTCAACTCTGAAGTGATCGAAGGTGTGCAGGTGACGGCTCGATTTGTGGGTCAGCCCCAAACCCTCTGGCAGCAGTCGGTTCGCGTCATGTCTCCGGCTCGTCGCGCCAAACTGGGTCGCAAAGCTTCTCCAAAACCTTCTTTAAATCATTCAGCAAATCATCCGCTGCCTCTGCGATCGCGCGTTCAGCAAGCCACTCGCCAAAAAGTTCAGTTTCGGGCACTGCGATCGCTGCTTTTGACGGGCACGACGGCGGCGGCTTTTATCATGGGCTGCTGGCTGGGGTATAGTGATGCGCCTGCGGAGCAAACCAGTGCGTCTGCGTCTCCGATGGCTTCGATCCGCCCGGATAGCATTCTCACGGCGATGGGCAACGTCCCGGTTGAAAAGCACGAGACGACCGATTCCACTGATCCCACGGCTACCCTGATGTTTGGTGGAGATGTCGCCCTGACGGATGCCTACACAGATCTGGTGGGCAGCGATCCCAAGTGGGCGTTTGCAGGACTAGAAGAATATCGTCAGGCAGATGTGGCGATGGTGAATTTAGAAGCTCCGCTGACGACTGCCACCACGCCTCAACCCAACAAAGAATTTAACTTTAAAGCCAGCCCTGAGACGGCGCAAGTCCTAAAAAATGGCGGCATTGATATCGTCAACCTGGCCAACAATCATGTGATGGACTACCAGACGATCGGCTTAGAGGAAACGCTGAAAACGCTCGATCAGGCAGGCATTGACTATGTGGGCGCAGGCCGCAACGCTCAAGAAGCCCGCCGCCCCGAAATCATCGATGTCAAAGGTCAGCGCATTGCGTATCTGGGCTACTATGACGGAGACTTTCAGACAGCAGGCGACTCTACCCCTGGCACAAATGAGGGACAGCAAGATCGCATCGCTGCCGACATCAAAGCTATTCGAGATCAGGTCGATTGGGTGGTCGTCAATTATCACTGGGGCGTGGAGTTGGCGAAATATCCCACCGATGCTCAGATGGATCTGGCCCACTTCACGATCGACCAGGGCGCGGATCTGGTGGTGGGTCATCATCCTCACATTCTTCAGGGTGCAGAGATTTATAAGGGTCGCCCGATCGTCTATTCGTTGGGCAACTTTATCTTTGGCGGAAGTTCTCGCAGCGACTACGATACCGCCGTTCTTAAAGTCGGTCTAAAAGACAATCAGATGAAGGTAGAATTTTTGCCTGTCGAGGTGAAAAGCTATCAGCCCAAAGTGGTGAGCGGCGATCGGGGCACTGAGATTTTGCGTCAGATCGAGAATGTGTCTGATATTTTTCAAGAGCCACTCAAGTCGCCTGTGATTTTGGATGCGCGATCGCGTACGGTGATTTCTACGCCCGCCCCATCGACACCCGCTAGTCAATCGCCCGATCCTGCTCCATCTGCCGAACCGCCCAATTCTGAAACGGCTCCCGCGATCGAGGCTCCCGATTCTGAGATGCCGATCGACAGTCCATCTGCCGAACCGCCCAACTCTGAAACGGCTCCCCCCACCGAATCGCCTGCTGACACGCCCCTCCCTCAACCCAGTGACGATCCTTCGGGCGCTCAACCCTGGAAAAACGACTCCTTTATCTCAGATCCCACGCCTAGCCCAACGATCGTGCCGGATACATCCCCCAGTCCCACGGCGACAGAGCCTCCCAGTCCCGACGCAACGCCCCAACAGCAAGGAGACGCTTCGGGGAATCTCAGCCCAAATGGGGTCGCCGTCCCTTCAATTTCTCCGACCGCATCTCCCAAACCAAGCAATAGTTTAGAACCGATGAAAAAGCGCTACGCTCAGGCTCCCTTGCCTAGAGAAGTCGCAGCAGCTATTTCTTCTGAAGAGTAAAGTAGTGAACACCGCGTTCTTTTGCAACTTGCTACGCTATAAGCCAATGATTTATCAGGGATAAAGCCTGTGTTTGCGATCGCCTTTCGACGACAGCAGTATGACACCTATATTCTCACTGACCAGGCTGCCCAGTCTCGGCTAGAGGTGGTTCCCGATCGTGGAGGCATCATCACCAGTTGGCAGGTGCAGGGTCGAGAGTTACTTTACATGGATACCGCCCGGTTTGCAGATCCCAGCCTTTCGGTGCGGGGGGGCATTCCGATTCTGTTTCCGATTTGTGGCAATCTGCCCGACAACACTTACACGCACAACGGACAAGCCTACACGCTCAAACAGCACGGATTTGCACGAGATTTGCCGTGGGAGGTGCTGGATCGAGTCACTCACGATCGCGTCAGCATTAAGTTAGGACTTTCGAGCAGCGATCAGACTCGTGCAGTTTATCCGTTCGATTTTCTATTAGAGTTCACGTACACCCTGCAAGGTGAAACGTTAGCAACTCACCATCGGTTTACTAATCGATCTCATGAATCAATGCCGTTCTCGATCGGGTTTCATCCCTACTTCTTAGTGCCTGATAAAAATCAACTGCGCTTTGAAATTCCAGCGAATGAGGCAAAAGATCACCAAACTCAAGAAGTGCGATCGTTTTCCAATACCTTTGACTTCGATCGCGATGAGATTGATTGGGCGTTTCCTCACCTCAGTAGTCAGGCGGCCAGTGTTAGCGATCTGAGCCGTCACACGCGCATGACGCTGACTTATAGTAACAACCTTTCCACGCTAGTTTTTTGGACGATAAAGGGCAAAGATTTTTATTGTTTGGAACCCTGGAGCGCGGGTCGAAATGCGTTGAATTCGGGCGATCGCTTGTTTTATCTTGAGCCAGGAGCCAGTTTAGAAACCGAGATGAATTTGAGAGTAGATTTTATCTAGCTTTGTATAACTTTTTTGTGAAAGCGGGCGACATGTCTTAAAGTCCCTCAGAATTGGCAGCTTGGAGAAAGTGCTCATCACCGTAGCAAAAAAACTTCATCGAACTAACTTCAGAAGTGCTGTGCTGCTTGAAACGTTAGAATCTTTTTAGTCCCTAGCCTCGGCTCCTAACATGTTTCAGGCAACTCGTCGTCGGCTTGCACTCTGGTACACAATGGTCACGGCAGTGTTGCTGTTAGTGTTTGCCAGTGGGTTTTATTTATATGTTCGCAGTACGTTAATTGAACGAATCGACGACACGCTTAATCATGTAGTAGAAGTAGTGCAGCGATCGCTCGTCATCGAACCGATCAATCTTCATCAAGAAGGCGGCGGCGTGCGCGTCAATGTCGAGTCTAGCTTTCGCGATAACCCAGTTCCGATCGAAGACGATCACATTGAGTTGGAGTGGTTTAGTCCGATGGGGGATGTGCTTTGGTCAACGCTCAAAACGCCGCTGATCGTTCCGCTACACGTCAATAAATATGGTGAAACGGTGAGAATGTCAGACGATCGTCTGCTGCGACAAGTCACCCAACCAATCCAAATTGGACGGCAAACTTTGGGCTTTTTGCGAGTGAGTGAACCCTGGTTTGAGTTTACCAAGCCGACTCGTCAACTGGTCTGGGATCTGATTTTGGGCACGAGTGTGATGGTGGCGATCGTGGCGACTAGTGGCTGGCTTCTCTCAGGTCTAGCAATGCAGCCGATTCGCGAGTCTTACCAGCGATTGAAACAGTTTACAGCAGATGCCTCTCATGAATTGAGGAACCCGATCGCCATCATTCAAACTAACGTTCAGGTTGCACTCGCCGATCCAGACTCAGAACCTGAAACCCAACGCTATCACCTACAGGTCATCGAACGCTTAACTCGCCGCTTAGGACGATTAGTAGATGATCTCTTATTTCTGGCGAGACAAGACAGTGGAATCATTCAGCAAAGATGGGTATCGATTGATTTTAATGATCTGCTCATGGAAGTGGTTGAGGAACAGGATACGATCGCCACAGAAAAAGAAATCACGCTCTCAATCACTCTGAACTCTGAAGATGAATGGATTTTGCAAGGCGATCGCGATCAGCTTTCTCGATTAGTTACGAACCTGGTGAGCAATGCAATTCAGTACACTTCTGCAAATGGCAAAGTTATTGTTGAGTTGCAAAAAATAAAGCGTTTAAGTATTGACTACTTTCAAGTCAAAATTACAGACACCGGAATCGGAATTCCAGAAGAAGCGCTCCCCCATTTGTTCGATCGCTTTTACCGCGTCGATCCGGCTAGAACCAAGGCAACAGGCGGATCAGGACTTGGACTGGCGATCGCTCAAGTGATTGCCGAAAACCACAGCGGACAAATCCAAATCGACAGCCAAGTTAACCAAGGAACCACGGTTACAGTCACGCTGCCACAACATCACCCCGAAGCGGCGATCGGTTAAAGAGGTACATTAAAACTCTTATCCAAAAGTCCCCCAGAATTGGCAGCTTGGAGGGCAGAAGCGCGAACATCGAAGCGAAAGAACTGTATCGCACATTCGCTGTATATTGATCTATGCCACAATTGAGGAAAGACCAATTTTACCTACTGATGAGCAAGCTCATGCCTGCCTGCGCGTTTGTCAATTGTTCTCTAGCTACTATCGAGATGTTCAGCTTTTTCGCTTTGATCCCCTTACTGGATATGTGTTCATCTTAGTCAGCGAAGAGCTTCAAATTCTTGTGCCACCTGATGGACTTTGGGAATTTATATCATGACGAAACCGAATTTTGATGAAATGAGTGTTCCTGAGCTTAGAGCCTACGTTTTGAGCCACCGAGATGACTTGGAGGCAATCCGTAAGCTTTTCTTTCATCCATCGCTGAAATATCAAAAAATGCCTCCTCTATACGAAAACGGAAAGCCTAATGAGGAGAATATTCGCTATGCTGAAGAAAACTTTGAACGTTTGTTTGGGAAGAAAGACGGCCATTCTGAAGAAGGTTGAATCGCTAGACTTCAACTAGCTGAGATTCGGCTTCCTCAACTTCTTGCCAACCAGAGTTTGTTAACCGATCGATACCCCGATCAATAATCACCAATCCCTGCGCCACATTCTCGATCACACTTAACTGACCGCGCAATTCTGCCGCCCCCGCAAAGCCTTTTGCATACCAAGTCATATGTTTTCGAGCTTGTCTGACTCCCCGATCGCCCTTGTATTCCCACAACATTTGGAGATGCTCACGGGCACATTCGAGACGCTCGATCGGGGTGGGTTTGACCTTTTCAACGCCCGTTTTTAGAAAGTGATCAATTTCGCCCACCAAGAAAGGATAGCCCAGCGTCCCCCGCGAACACATCACTCCATCTGCACCCGTCTGCTCCAGACATCGCACCGCCGCCTCAACCGAAAACATATCACCATTGGCAATCACCGGAATCGAAAGCACTGCTTTGACGCGCCCGATCCACTCCCATTTGGCAGGCCCATTGTAGCCTTGAGCGCGAGTCCGGCCGTGAACGGTGATCATTTTTGCGCCCGCATCTTCCATGCGTTTGGCAAAGTCGAGAATATTGATTTCTTTTTCAGTCCAGCCGATGCGAGTTTTCACCGTCACGGGAATATCAACCGCTTGCACGACCGCCCGAACGATCGCTTCCGCCGTTTCTGGATCGCGCAACAGAGAAGACCCGCCGCCATTTTTGGTAATTTTATTGACCGGGCAGCCCATGTTGATATCAACCGTATCGGCTCCTTCTGCAACGGCCATCTTGGCCGCTTCTGCCAGGAAATCGGGACGACAATCAAAAAGCTGGATGCTGATGGGGCGTTCGTTAGGGTCAACATCCATAATTTTGGGCAATTCTTTGACGTAGTGCAGCCCTGTTGCGTTGACCATTTCGGTATACATCATCGAATCTGGCGCAAACCGACGCACCAACCGCCGAAACACCAGATCTGTCACGCCCGACAAAGGAGACTGCAAGACACGACTTTTGACCTCAAAGTGACCGATTTTGAGCGGTTCTGCGAGTCTAGCTTTCAGGTGAGGAGAGAGCGAAATCATGGCGTTAGAAACGAATCGATACTTCCTTTAGGATAGTTGATCGGCGCGATCGTTCTCCAAGGTTCAGACCCGACACACTTGATGAGTTTCTGCCGATCGTCGCGCCGCTTCTGCCACTCGCAAGGTATATAAACTTTCTTCAGCGCTGACGTATAAAGGCGTATTTTGAATTAAATGATCCAAGACTGCGGTGGTGTCTTTGATGAATAACCCGCGACGGGCACCAACGGCGATCGCTTGACTACCTTCCGCATTAATCAACAGCCCGCCATCGCCATCAAAGACCAGCCCGCCTTTTTCGCCCTGCACTTCCATCTTGCGCTCAGATTGCCAGAGAGCATCGCCCTTGCCATATAGCACATCTGCAATTAGCCCACTTTTGAACTGCAACTGAGCCGCACAAAGACAAGCACTATAGTAAGAATCGTTGAGTTGCCAATAGCGATTTTGACAATAAACAGTCTCAACTTCTCCAAACGCATGAGTTAGCCGATGCAGCCGAGACAACGCTCCAAATAGTGGGAAGCCAAACAATTCAGTATGATAAGTCCACTTTTGCGGAACGGGATGCTGAGGAGTCACGGTGGCATAGCGAGCATAAATAGGAATGCCAATTTGCGGCAGAGACCCGATCAGCGCTTGATGAACGCCACCCAGCAGTTCAATATGTTCAACATGTAGTAAGCAGTTTTTGGACTTGGACAGGGCAATTAATTCTTCAGCTTCTTTGACATCCAATGACAGGGGATATTCAACTACAACATGTTTGCCAGCTTGCAGGGCCGCACGAGCGATCGGGCCATGATCTCGATTGACCCCAGAAATAATGACCAGATCTAGACGAGGATTATCGATTAATTCTTGCCAAATACTAAACGCTTGCGTCTGATGGATATGACCAAACTCCTGAGTCTTTTCTGACCTGTGCCCCGCAACGCCATTGAGCTGTGCCCGTGGGTCTGCGTTGATCGTCTCTGCTCGAAGTTTGGCTGCAAAGCCCGTACCCACCAATCCGACTTGCAAAGGCAGCGTTCCTGAGAAATTTGTCATTGCGATCGATTCATCAACGTCATAGATCAACTTAGTGTAAATCAGGTGACCAAACCAATTGAAGTTCTCTGATACAAAGTGCAAGAGGGTAGCCTAATCACTCCCATTAATTTTTCAATCCCTTGGCTCCTACTTTTGGGCAGTAAAGTAACTCTAGCCACTCCATTACAAAACTTCTCTCATGAGAAAAATTATTGCCGGACTGCACGACTTTCAGACTCACTACTTCGCTGAACACCAGGAATTTTTTGAGAAGCTTTCTCACGAGCAGCACCCCAGAGCGCTCTTTATCACCTGCTGCGATTCGCGCATTGATCCCAATCTGCTCACCAGAACTGATCCAGGGGAGTTATTTATTATTCGCAATATTGGCAATGTGATTCCGCCGTTTGGGGCGACCGATGGAGGCGAAGGAGCGGCGATCGAGTATGCAGTTCAGGCGCTAGGCGTACGGCAAATCATTGTTTGTGGACATTCAGACTGTGGCGCGATGAAGGGCTTGCTGCATCTCAACGACCTTCAGGAAGACATGCCGCTGGTTTACAACTGGCTCAAACATGCCGAAGCCACCCGCCGCTTGATCAAAGAAAATTATCAGGGGTATGAAGGCGACGATCTGTTGGCGGCGACGATCGAAGAAAACGTCCTCACCCAAATTGAGAATCTTCGTACCTATCCCGTCATTCACTCAAAGCTGCACAAAGGCGAAATCAGCATCTATGGCTGGGTTTACAAGATCGAAACGGGCGGTGTTTTTGTCTATAGTATGGAGCGCTGTAGCATCGGTGCAGACCACGAGCCTTTTGAACTGGATGACTCGATCCCCAATCCGCTGAATGGGAGCGCTGTTCATTAACCCTTCTTTATAAATTCTTCTTCAACCGTGGTTAAACGCACTGATCAACCACTTAACTGAACAATTTCCTCAACAATCGAGAGTGGCATAGAGAGTGGTACTGTAGAAAGAAGGGCTGAATCTATGCCCAATTTTCCTCGTTTAGTAAACATTTCTGTACTTTTCAAATCGAAACTTAACGCCCCCGCAAAGCTGTGTTAGCCTTAATCTCAAGGTTTATTTTCGGCTGTGTAATTCGTTTTTCGACGTTTCTCCGAATCTAACTCCCTACACTTCCTGATTCTGGAGATACGTTATGTCAATTTACGTCGGCAACCTGTCCTACCAAGTGACGCAGGATGACCTGACCCAAACCTTCGCCGAGTACGGAACCGTCAAGCGGGTGCAGCTACCCACCGATCGGGAAACCGGACGACTCAGAGGGTTCGCTTTTGTAGAAATGGAAAACGAAGCCGAAGAAACAGCCGCGATCGAAGCGCTCGATGGTGCTGAATGGATGGGTCGTGATCTCAAAGTCAACAAAGCAAGACCCCGCGAAGAAAGAGGCACCTCTGGCGGCAACTGGTCGGGTGGCAATCGCTCTTCTCGTTATTAAACAGGCGATCTAGGTCGCTCTAAAGTTTTGAGGGTAGGCAAGCTGTCTGCCCTTTTTTAATGCTCAGGTAATGTTTAGGATCGCGAATTAAATAAGATCGTTTATTGCCAAGCGACTTCGCCCCCTAAATCCCACATTCTGGGGGACTTTGAGATCAAAAAAATTCTGGAATTCAAAACGGGCTCAAGCTTCAAAGTTCCTCAATTTTGGGGGATCTAGGGGGCTGCAACCCATTGAAACGAAGCCAAAATCAACTGACCAAGCATATTTAAAGAATTTCAGGTTAATAAACTCGCGTCCCTTAGATTGGGTAGGTCAACATCACATTTGATGCCGATCGCTTCCAGACCGGAAGATAAAACAGCAATTGAACTTTCTTACCTCAGTTCTCTCCCACAACGATAAAAATGGTCGATACTCTGATTGCAGTTGCAAGTTCCTCTGGAAGCGGTTCTCATAAGAGAATTTGACTCTGAAATCATCGCATGATTCTAACTTGACAAATTTTTTTCTAGCGCGAGTTGAATTAGTCGATCGACCAGATCCAAAAACGGAACGCCCGTCGCAGCCCACATTTCGGGATACATGCTGGTAGATGTGAAGCCAGGAAAGGTGTTGATTTCGTTGATCAAGACTTCTCCGGTGGACTCAACATAAAAGAAATCGACTCGCGCTAACCCGGCCGCATCGACGGCGGTGAATGCCTGAATCGCGCTTTCTCGAATTTGGGTCGCGATCGCTTCTGGCACATTGGCAGGAATGATCATTTGAGCCTGACCCGCCGTATATTTTGTCTCATAGTCGTAAAAGTCGCTCTCAAAAGTGATTTCTCCCACCACTGAGGCTTGAGGCTGATCGTTGCCCAAAACAGCACATTCGATTTCTCTGGCAACCACGCCCGCTTCGACAATGATGCGACGATCGTAGCTGGCAGCGCTGTCTAAAGCGGCTTCGAGTTGGGCGCGATTTCTGACTTTGGAGATGCCGACTGAAGATCCTAGATTGGCAGGTTTGACAAAGCAGGGGTAACCGAGTTCCGATTCAATCTGGTCACAGAGTTTGGGGAAAACACAGGGATTGGAGTAGACCTGAGCGCGCGTTACCGCCAGATACTTCACCTGGGGCAATCCAGCCTGAGCAAAAGTCGTTTTCATGGCGATCTTATCCATGCCCATTGAGGAAGCCAACACTCCTGATCCGACAAACGGCACCTGCATCAGCGTCAACAACCCTTGCACCGTACCGTCTTCACCATTGGGGCCATGCAAAACGGGAAACCAGACCTCTACGTCAGCCGCCTGAGTCGGAAACTGCCAGCGAGACGCTCCGGCTTGAGAGACCGCAACCCCCGATGTGAGCACCTGTTGAGCCACGTCTCCCCCTTGCCAGTAGCCATCTTTTTGAATGTAAAACGGCAGCACCTCGTATTTATCAACATTGGCACCCGTTCTCAACGCTTTGTTGATCGCACCCGCCGAGACGATCGACACCTCATGCTCTCCCGAACACCCCCCAAACAGCAGCCCCACTTTTAACTTCATAGCCTCATCCCTACAGAGTTTGATTCAACGTGAATTCAACCAGGTCTTCGCGCTGCGTTGTTGAAATCTTCTGCCCCCCAACCTCCCAAATTTGGGGGACTGTCAGACAAGAATTCTAATGAAGGATCTGCTCAATGGAGACGCTGGCTCTTCTGGATTCACAACCAGCATGAGAAACTGCATTGAGTTCACGTTTGATTTAAGCTATTTTGCATCCAATTGGGTCATCCGGGAAGAGTCGATCAAGGCAGAATTGACGGTTTGTGATTTATCACCGCCCATCAGAAACTCTTGATACGTTTGGGAACTCAGCGTCTTCAGACCTGAGCAGAAAAACGAACTAGCGGTTTTAACTGTCTGCCCGCCATAATGAGCGTATTCGTAGCGGGAACTGGATATGCTTCTCACTCAAACTAATCGTTTGAAATTGAATAAAGCAGAGACGGAGATTGCAAAACAGCTTTGTCGATTGAGCAAGAATATGTTCAACGTCGGGCTGTACAACGTCCGTCAATACTTCTTTCAAGAGCGAAAGCATCTTCGGTATGAGGGCAACTATCATCACTCGAAGGGGAATGAAAATTACGAATTGTTGGCGACAGACATTGCTCAACAGACTTTGAAAATCGTTGACCGTTCGTTTCAATCGTTCTTCAAGTTGCTTGGAATGAAACAACGTGGAGAATTGAGCGTGAAAGTAAATATTCCTGGCTATTTGCCCAAGGAGGGATACTTTCTGTTGGTGATTCCAATTCGCCCTAGAGACCTCGAAAAGATGCCTAGCAAGAATTGGGAATTCACCGTTCCCACATCGAGAAAGTTTCGACGGGAGTACGGCGCAATCTCTTTCACAATCCCTGAAAGACTCAGAGGGTTAAGCATCAAAGAAATTCGCATTCTCCCTAAATTGGGAGGACGCTACTTTGATGTCGCCTACGTCTATGAAGGTGCTGAAGAGAAGCAAGTTAACCCGTCTCAAGAGATGTTGAGCATCGATTTGGGATTGGATAACTTTGCAACCTGTGTCAGCACGACACGAGAATCGTTCATTCTGAACGGACGTGAAATTAAGTCGATTAATCAGGGATACAACAAAGAAAATGCACGACTGCAATCGATTCAGGATTTGCAGGGAATCAAGGGTTTGACGAACCGACAAGCAGCATTGCTGAACAAGCGGAATCATCAAGTTCAAGATTTCCTGAATAAATCCGCTCGTTACGTGATCAACTGGTGCATCGAACGAGACATCAGCACGATTGTTGTGGGATACAACCCTGACCTGAAACAAGGGATCAATCTGGGCAACCGCAACAATCAGAACTTCACACAGATTCCCGTTTTTACCTTTATTAAGCGCAAGCTGGAAAGCCTCTGCGAACGGTACGGAATTGCCGTGATTGAGCAAGAAGAGTCGTACACCAGCAAAGCAAGTTCGCTTGATGGCGACCCGGTTCCGGTTTGGAATGCGGATAATCCAAGAACTTATGAATTCAGCGGCAAGCGCATTAAGCGCGGACTGTACCGCACCGCTCAAGGGTGGGTCGTCAACGCAGATGCGAATGGGGCACTGAATATCTTGAGGAAGCATACAAGTAAGCTGGATGATTTTCTCGGACAGTTTAGGGGCTGCTTGGCACAGCCGTTAAGGGTTAACCTCTCTTAAGAATCCCCGCGTCTTCAGACCGGGGAGTGTCAACTCCCCCAGTCTTCCTTACAATGAGGAAAAGTCCCCTGATCCCTTCTCTGTATGTCGCAACAACCTGCTCGGATTTGCATTCTTGGTGGTGGCTTTGGTGGTCTGTACACCGCACTGCGCTTGAGCCAACTGCCCTGGACAAAAGCCACTAAACCTGAAATCGTCCTGGTCGATCAGCGCGATCGCTTCCTATTTTCGCCGCTTCTTTATGAGTTGGTGACGGGGGAACTGCAATCCTGGGAAGTCGCCCCCCCGTATCAAGAGTTGCTCGAAGGGACAGGCATTCGGTTTTGTCAGACGGCGGTTGAGCAGATTGACCTCGACCAAAAACGGGTGCAACTGCAAGATGGAGAAACGGTGACCTACGATCGCTTAGTGTTAGCAATGGGCGGCGAAACTCCGTTAGATAAAGTGCCTGGAGCCGCTGAATTTGCCATTCCCTTTCGGACGATCGCCGATGCCTACCGTCTCCAAGAACGCCTGCGCGAACTCAAAGAATCGGACGCTGACAAAATCCGAATTGCCATTGTCGGAGCGGGCTACAGCGGCGTAGAGTTAGCGTGCAAATTGGCGGATGTGTTGGGCGATCGAGCCAGAGTGCGATTGGTCGAGCAGGGCGATCAGATTTTACGGTCATCTCCCACTCACAACCGAGACGCAGCGACCAGGGCGCTAGAAGAACGCGGCATATGGGTCGATTTAGAAACGACGGTTGAGTCGATTACAGCCGATTCGATGTCGATGCTTTACAAGGGGTCAGTGGATACGATTCCGGTTGAGTTGGTGCTGTGGACGGTGGGCACTCGTGTCAATGAAGTGGTGCAAAGTTTGCCGCTCAAACAAAATCAACGCGGACAATTGCTGATCACGCCTACGCTACAGGTCGTCGATCGTCCCGAAATTTTTGCGCTGGGCGATCTGGCTGACTGCAAAGATGCAGATGGGCAACAGGTGCCACCGACAGCTCAAGCAGCGTTTCAACAGTCCGACTATGCTGGCTGGAATATCTGGGCCTCTTTGAGCGACCGCCCCCTGCTGCCTTTCCGCTATCAGTATTTGGGTGAAATGATGACTTTGGGCATCGACAACGCCACGCTGACAGGATTAGGAGTTCAGCTAGAAGGGCCTCTCGCATATGTCGCTCGTCGTCTGGCTTACCTCAATCGGATGCCGACTCTCAAACATCAGCTTCGGGTTGGGTTAAATTGGGTGACCAAGCCGATCGTCGATGTGCTGGTTGGCAAAAATGGATGAGCGATCGTGCTTCTCTCAATCTTGATCTCTTCTCTCAATCTTGATCATAGAAATCCTTGATGCTTTTAAAGCACAAAATTCTCTAGCAAATCCTGACGATTGAGTAGGATGAAAAGGCATTCAGCGTGAATTTTTTTACCCCAGATTCCTATGCGGTTGTCCACACCTGATCAATCTCTAGCGATCGTGAAAAGCGAGTGGGAGGGTTTGACGGTTGAGTATGGTCGGCTGGATGCCGTGGGCGAGTTTGATTTTGCAATGCCTAAGCACAGTTTGAGTATTGCCTTTGCGCCGCACGAGGAAGTGATTTGGTCAGTGGATGGTCAGTCTCAGAAGACGAGCTTACCTGCTGGCAGCGTCTTTCTGTATGGAGGACGAGAGTTTGTTTGGCACCGCCGAGTTAAGCCGAGTGAGTATGTCAATTTAACCCTCGACCACGCTTTGTTAAATCAGATTGCAATTGAGAATGGACTGTCTTCACTAGACGTTGAACACCGAGTTATCTTTCAAGATCCCACGATCTTACATATCTCACAGCTATTAAAAACAGAGGTGTTGACCGCAGGAATGGCTGGCAATTTATATGTAGAGTCGTTGCGAAATCTATTAGCCGTTCATTTACTCAGAAACCACACCAAAACCTCAATCAAATCGACCCTTGAAGACAATCATCTCAATGGTCTAAAGCTAAAGCAACTTAAGGACTATATTGAAGAAAATTTGACCGAAGCGTTAGCGATCGCTACTCTAGCCGCTCTGATCCCTATGAGTCAGTTTCACTTTGCTCGCGCCTTCAAAACGGCCACCGGAGAACCGCCCCATCGCTACATTACCCAGCGTCGGATCGAACGAGCCAAGGTTTTACTTTCAACCACACGGCTTTCGGCCGCAGAAGTCGCTTATCAAGTTGGGTTTTCTAATCAGAGCCATTTCACAATGCAGTTTCGCAAAGCGATCGGGCTAACTCCAAAACAATTTCGTGAGTGTGTTTAATGTTTGCACGCTTCGGTTTGCCAGGCGTGTAATAAGTGTGTGGTGAGAACCGTTGCGATCGACGAGACCACGATCTCACTCATAACTTGGGGGGCTTGTATCTCAGTTTGCAACAGTTGGACAAGATGCAATAGAGCGGGATCAGTGACAGTGCAGTTGTAATTGAGCGGTAGAGAGATAGGGTGAATTTGTTGAGCAATGCTGAAGTCGAGTGAACCGAGTTTCACCATCATATGCAGATTGCTAGTTGGGTGTGGAATGTTCTGGAGAGGAAAGTCTTCAGCGATCGTGCAGCTAATGACGACATCCTGGGAATCGGTCAATGATTGCGAACATTCCACGATTAACTCATGCCAAGAAACTCTGAACCTTGATCCACAACATGGGATTAAATCAGAAGAGACAAGCGCCATTTTCTAAAACTCAGGGATAGCAGTTCTTCATTTAGCAAATTCGGCGGGAAGCCCCGCGCTCTACCTGTACTCACAAGCGTCGGGATGAAAGCCAAGGCGCTGACGAATTGATGTCTTGAACAAGACGAAACGTCGTTGAGTGAGAGATTGACATCGATGAGGAAACGCCACACTCTTACAACTCACCACGAGTTACTTTGTCTAGGAGTTCTTTTGGTTGTGTCTGCACATATCGAATCAGAATGTCTAGCTTTGTGACACCCACCGAATCAATCGAGTAAGACTCATTCCAAAATACTCTAGCGGTCTTCTCGCCAGTTCTACGACTGATTTTTGGGGAGTAGATTTTTTCTAGATGTTCTGCAAACTCCTGGTTCATTTTGCGACTTGAAACACTTTTGATGTTGCCAATAAATTTATCAAGATCAGTTTGGGGGAAGAACCTGAAAACCAAGTGAAAGTAATTTGGCTCTGCGTTGCCTTCAACGTATTCACACTGCCACTTGGTGCAGAGATCTTTAATAATCTCTTTCAGTCTTTCCAGCATCGGTTCTGTGATCACGCTGTATCGATATTTGGTTGTCAATACTAGATGAGCGTGTAGATTGCTAACACCTCTAGAACGTGTCTTGTACTCGCGCTTCACTGCTTTTCAATAAATGAACGTGTGCTATAATTATCGCATGAGAACCGCATACCAGTACCGATTACGTCCAACCTCTAGCCAAGCCGCCACCATGAGCGAGTGGCTAGATTTGTTGCGTCGTCAGTACAACTATCGCTTAGGTGAGCGGTTTTCTTGGTATGAGCAAAATTGCTGCGACATCAACGCTTGCCCGTTGATTTGCCATATCCCAGAGTTGAGAGACAATCCTGATTTTTATTCTCAGAAGCGCGATTTGGTGAATTCTAAGGCGCTGTTTCCTGAGTATGCAGAGATTCATTCTCAAGTGCTGCAAGACTGCATTGCGAGAGTAAAGAAGACGTTTGACCGATGGTTGAAAGGGGACGGCAACGGTAAGAAATCAGGGAAACCACGATTCAAAGGACATAGACGATATCGCTCATTCACATTCCCTCAGATCAAACAAGACTGCATTCAAGGCAAGTTTATCAAGCTTCCGACAATTGGCAAGGTGAAACTGATTCAGCACCGTCCGCTACCCGATGGATTCACAATCAAGACGGCAGCCATTACTCACAAAGTTGATGGTTGGTACGTTGTTTTGAGTCTCGAAGATGCTTCGGTTCCTGCTCTCAGCCCTGATATTCCAGTGATGGAAAATACTATCGGGATTGATGTAGGTTTGAAGTCATTTCTAACGGATGATTCAGGCGTAGAGGTTGCAATTCCTCAGCATTACCGCAAAGCTGAAAAGCAACTGAAACGACTACGAGATATTGGATTCTTGCGCGGCGTTATCAAAATCTTGCTGGCTCCTAATTAGTGATATAAAGTTCTACAGTTTCACGCAAAGGCGAGGCTAAGAGGGCGATGAGTCAGCAAGTTTTGGGCATTGACTTAGGCGGAACGGCGATCAAGTTGGGGCGGTTTGATTCACAAGGGATTTGTTTGCAGTCTCTCACCGTGCCGACTCCTCAACCTGCAACGCCCGAAGCGGTTTTGACGGCGATCGTAGCGGCTATTTCACAAGTCGATCCAGACGGACAAAGCACAGCGATCGGCGTTGGCACCCCTGGCCCAGCAGACGCTCAAGGACGAATTGCCAGAGTTGCGATTAATTTAACAGGCTGGCAGAATGTCCCGCTTGCAGACTGGCTCGAAGCAAAAACGGGGCGATCGACGATTTTGGCAAACGATGCAAACTGTGCTGGATTGGGCGAAGCTTGGCTAGGAGCGGGGCGATCGTTTCAAGATTTGATTTTGTTGACGTTGGGAACAGGAGTCGGGGGCGCGATCGTGCTCAATGGCAAGCTGTTTGTCGGGCGAGAAGGGGCGGCGGGTGAGTTGGGGCTGATTACGCTGCATCCTGAAGGGTTTGCTTGTAATAGCGGCAACCGTGGCTCATTGGAGCAATATACGTCAATTCAGGCGGTTCGTCGGCGCACAGGGCTGGAGCCTGAAGAATTGGGCAAGCTGGCTCAGGCAGGCGACCCAAATGCGCTGGAGTTTTGGCAGCTTTATGGACGCGATCTGGGAATTGGCTTGAGCAGTCTGGTGTATGTGTTGACCCCAGAAGCGATCGTGATTGGCGGCGGCATTAGTGCCAGTGCTGAGTTTTTCTTTCCAGCGATGCTGACAGAAATCGAGCAGCGAGTCATGCCCAGTTCTCGAAATGGATTGCAGTTGCTCAAAGCCGAGTTAGGCAATCAAGCGGGCATCGTCGGTGCGGCAAAATTGGCCTTGGAGAAGAGTTGACATCCAATCAATTTTTAGGTGAAACAAATTGACCTTTCCCAACCCCTCTTTAGTGCGGGGAGCTAGAAAATTCCGCTTCTATAAAATTCCCACCCTGCTACCGTGTACACACAAGTCGTTGTCGCTTCGTTTCAGGCGGCTTCAGCCCCCTAAATCCCCCATTCTGGGGGACTTTGACAAAGGAAAGATTTCCAAAGTTCAAAGCCAGGACGACGGCTCAAAGTCCCCCATTTTTGGGGGATTTAGGGGGCGAAGGATCTCAGCAATGACAGATCGATCAACGTGTGTGTACACGGCAGCCCTTATAAGAGGAGATGCCGTAGTCAGGGGGGCGCACATTTATAGCAATGAAAGATCAGACTAGTATTACCTCTAGTATTACTTCTGATAAATCTACTTCACAGCGTTTGTTCGTTGGTTGTATCGCTTAGTTCAATTAATGTAACTTCTCTAAATTCTTCTGGACTCATCACTTTCAATTTCTAGCAATATGAGCTGGAGAAGTTGTACAACAAAACTATGATTCAACACAGGATTCAACAGGCGATCGGGGAGTCGCTTTAGGTCAATGTTCCTACTCTCCGAGACGATGGATGTAACCTAATTTTGCAACGCCTCCAGCCTTTCGCAAATCATTCATGTAATTTTACATACAAACTGCCTTCATGGTTTTCCCTTAAGTCTCTCTACAGATAGTTAGCGCTGATGTGCCAATAAAGAGATAATTCTCAATACATATACTCGGATAACCGATCGCTACAGTGCATCTGCTACTCGTAATAACATAATTAAAATCAGCGGAGGAACTCTATGAACCGCTTGACGAAGAATTGGAGATTTAACAATATCTACAGTGCTTTAGGACTTTTACTGACTAGTTACAGTGTGTTTGCGCTGGGCGGCTATGGTAATGATGACGATACTTATCGGATGCTGAATACCTGGAATACACTAATCAGTCAAGGAAAGTATGTGTCCTCTCGGTTTCAGGGATACTTAATTCCAGAAATCGCGATCGGGCTTGCCTCCCAAATCGGAGGGTTCTTTCTTGCTAATCTTGTTTCTGTCGTGTTGTCTGTGACTACGTTGTTTATCTTCTATCGGCTACTTCGTAGAATTACAACGACTAGAATTGCTATATTATCGGTGCTGGCGATCGGGGTAAATCCCTTTTGGGTGATTGCGTCTGCTACGTCGATCGATTACATCTATGCTGCATTTTTCTTTGTGTTGGGTGTCTTTCTGTTAATTGATCAGAAATTCAGATGGGCGGCGTTGATCTTTGCAGCGGCCGTTTCTTCGAGGATTACCTATGGGCCGATGGCAGCGATCGCTTACTTCCTTTACTTCTGCTATGTTCAAAAAGATTCTAAATCTAGAAGGCTTTTAGTTCAGAGCTTTATTCTTTTTCTGGTTGCATCGGCTGTCTTTTATTTACCTGTATTCTTTGCGTCTGAGATGACCCTTTCTTTTTTGGGAATTGGCCCCGATGCGTCTGGCGGGTTTGTGGGAATTATTGCCAGATTTGTTTATAAAAACATCTACTTTTGGGGACTGCCTGCTTTTGTTTTACTAGGTGCTTTTCTCTTTCAAGAACGGACTTTTTTAGTTAGAAAGATTGCCGATAATCCATTCCAAAATACTCAGGCTGAGAAACTGATCTTTTATAGTACTTTTCTATGTGTGGTTTATAACCAGATCATGTTTTTCAGGTTGCCTCATGAATATGGATATCTGTTTCCTGTGTTGTTTTCGGTGATCTATTGGATTGCCACCTCTGAGAAAGTTAGAAAGGTGCAATACCTCAGTTTGCTGATTGCTTTGCAGATTGTATATGGACTGGTCTTTAACTTTGATGTCATTCAAACCTATCAGACTGATATCAATCCCAAAACAATTCATTCAGATTCTGCCAGAGTTCACTTCTCGATTAAAGAAGGGGTTTTGATTCGAGATTGGCAGTGGCGATCGATTTACCAAAAGTATCAGCTAGAGGAGTACCGCAAAAAGTGGGGCAAATAAAGTGACATACTCCTACACCAACCTTTCGGTATGGAGTAGGCTTCTCAGTGACTCCTGCTACTGCATCGGACGTTACCTGAGCTTTGTTTTAGATCCACGGAATGCCCTACCGCAGATTGTGAACAAGTACAAAAAGTATGTTCAACCTCTGTACTGTCAGAATTTTACGCACCAACAGAAAGCGACGCAGAACGTCTATTACTCGGTGCAACCCCATATTCTGAGTTGTCGTGGTTCAGATTTCAGAGCGGCGATTAGCTCAAACCCTTGCCCTGATTATATCACACTCGTTTTGTGTCATGAGAGATTTGCTCATTTCCTCCATCTCCCCTTCCCGCGCCTTTGGCATAGATCAGCGCCCAACCCTGGAGGAGGGTTTCCCTCCGTAGGGGATTGGGTAAGAGAGGGGAGCGTCGTCAACTCACTCGCATTCATCTCAACGCCAAATCAGAGATTATGGCGTGAGGCTTCTGCTGCTTCAGCTAAAGTCAAGTTTCTCAATCGGAACTAAGAATTTGCAAACACTTTGGCCGCTGCCGCAACTCCAGCACCCGACTGCACTCCTTCATATCCGAGTTCTTGGAGCGTGGCTTCTAGGGCACCGATCGCCGTGAGAATGTCGCGATCGCTCACAAATCCCAGATGCCCGATGCGGAAGATTTTACCTTTGAGGTGATCCTGTCCACCCGCCAGCACGATGTCAAACCGCTTCTTCATCACAGAGCGGATTTTTTCAGCATCCACGCCACTCGGAATCACCGATGTAATCGCAGGACTCGCACACTCATCGGCCGCAAGTAAAGGTAAGCCCATCGCTTTGATCGCGGCACGAGTCGCCAAAAGTAAGCGTTGATGTCTTGCAAAAATGCTTTCTAAGCCCTCAGCCTGCATCATTCTCAGAGCCGCTTGTAGTGCGAAGAACAAATTAATTGGAGGCGTGAAAGGCGTAGTATCTTTGGCGGCATCTTTGCGATATTTGCCCAAATCTAAATAGTAGCGAGGCAGTTTAGCCGTTTTGTAAGCCTCCCACGCTTTAGCGCTCACCGCCACAAACCCCAACCCCGGCGGAATCATGTAGCCTTTTTGCGAACCCGATGCCACGACATCCAACCCCAGCGCATCTACAGGAATATTCATCGCACCCAAACTGGTCACGGTATCGACAATGATTAGCGCTTCTCCGTGGGCTTTGACGTGACGGTTAATCGTCTCCAGATCATTGAGGACACCTGTCGAGGTTTCGCTGTGGGTGACGATGACAGCTTTGATTTGTTTTTGGGTGTCTGTCTCTAGCGCTTGACGAAACTGGTCTGGGTCGAGCGGTTTGCCCCATTCTGCCGTAATGCGATCGGTCTTCAACCCATATGCGTCAGTGACCTCTGCCCAGCGTTCGCCAAACTTGCCATTGGAGCCAACCAAAACTCGATCGCCCGGACTCAAGAAGTTAATGATCCCCGCTTCCATCACGCCCGTACCGCTGGCCGTGAGAATCAACAGATCATTTTGCGTCTGGTGCAGCCATTTCAAATTTTGGGTGACTTCTGCCATAATCTTGCCAAAATCACCGCTGCGATGTCCGATCGGATGTTTAGCCATGGCCAACAAAACCTGCTCTGGTACAGGCGTTGGGCCGGGAATCATCAACATTAATTTGTCATCCATGTGAGCATCCTTCCTGTGGTTTCTGGTGCATGATCCAGGATTACACAAGAGATCCGCGATCGGGTTTAATGCAATTGGAAATTAACTTTCTTGGCTCACAGTCTGGCCGCACACAACGCCGCACCAATCAGACCGACTTGAGGATTGAGAACAATGTGAATCGGAATTCTTTCTAAAACCGAACTCATCCGACCTTTGTGAATAAAAGCCTGCAAAAATCCCTCTTCTTTAATCAACGGGAGAATCTTGGCTGCAATGCCTCCCGCGACATACAAACCGCCGTAGGGAAGGAACTTGAGCGCCAGGTTGCCCGCCTCTGCGCCGTAAGATTCGACAAACATTTGCATGGTTTTTTCGGACAGACGATCGCGATCTTCTAATGCCGCCTTTGAAATCGTCGCCGCTGCATCCACCGTTTTAGGAGTCCGCCCAATTTGAGATTCCCATTCTCTCACCACCTCTGCGACTTCAGGCGTTTCGGTCGCATAGTGTCGATCGCGCAAAAACTGATAAATTGCCACCACGCCCTGACCCGAAATCACCCGCTCTGCGGACACTCGCTCAATGTTGTGTTTGGCCAACAAGTAGCTGGATAACTGAAACTCTAAGTCCGATCGGGGCGCAAAATCAGCATGACCGCCTTCAGATCCAAAAATATGATAATTGCCATCAAAATGAATCAGATAACCCTGTCCTAGACCCGTTCCTGCGCCGATGACGGCGATCGGTGCATTCTTTTGGGCGCATCCCACTTGCAGCGTGTGCAGATCCGCAGGTTCCAGACCGAGAATGCCATAGCCCACCGCTTCAAAATCGTTGATCAGCGTCACTTTGGGAATGGACAGCGTTTGAGAGATGCGATCGGCTTCGAGAAACCAGCCCACGTTTGTCACTTTGGAAGTGTTGTTGATGACCGGCCCGGCGATCGCAAAGCAGGCTTTTTGGGGCGAGACAGATTCTCCTAATTCCTGGGTGGCAGCCGCCAAAAACGTCTCAGTCATCGGCACCAAATCCGGGAAGTCACTGCTGGGATAGCGAACCTCATAAAGCGAATGAAGCGACCCTTGGTCGGGCTGCAATTCGACCAATCGCAAAATCGTCTTCGTTCCGCCGATGTCTCCGGCCAGCAGCAAGTTCATGAAGTCACTCCTAGAGAAGGGGAAATCGCACATGATAGCGCTCTCATTGAGGATTGATCAATTGTCCACATCCAGCAATCACCTTCTCGATAGAAATACAATGCAGGAAGGATAGGAACTTCAATAGAGATGGATATGTCGATCGCAGATTTGAGGAAAGACTACACGCTTCGCGCACTCACCGAACAGGACGTAGACCCCGACCCGTTTCGACAATTTCAGCAGTGGTTTGATCAGGCCGTCGCAGCCCAACTGCTCGAACCCAACGCTATGACGATCGCCACTGCCAGCAAGGAAGGCATTCCGTCGGCCAGGATTGTGTTACTCAAACATTTTGACGATCGCGGCTTTGTCTTCTACACCAATTACGAAAGCGACAAAGGCAAAGAGTTGATTGAGAATCCTCATGCGGCGATCGTCTTTTTGTGGGCTGAGTTAGAGCGTCAAGTCAGAATTGTTGGCGCAGTTGAGAAAGTTTCTGATGCAGAATCCGACGAATATTTCTACAGTCGTCCTGTCAACAGTCGCCTCGGTGCCTGGACTTCGGATCAGAGTCGCGTGATTCCCGATCGAGCCGTTTTAGATCAGCGATTAGCCGACTTAAAAGTTCAATACGAAAATCAGGAAATTCTCCGGCCGCCTCATTGGGGAGGATTTCGCGTCAAGCCCAGCGCGATCGAGTTTTGGCAGGGGCGATCAAGTCGATTGCACGATCGATTACGGTATCGACGGCAGGGAGAGGGGTGGGTTGTCGATCGGTTGTCGCCTTAGAAGGGATGCGCGGTCGGGAATGAAGGATGCGCGGTAGGAATTCTCTAATCTTGTCAAAATGACGGACAATACAGCTACATCATTTTCCCTTCGTCTCTATCCAACCAAATGTCTTTTGAAATTGGCCCGTTTGCCTTCGCTGTTGAAGCCACTCAGATTGCAGGAGCCTGCTTGTGGGCACTGGCGCTCTATTTGGGATTTTCGCCCGTGGGTGAATGGGTCACCGAACAATTGAATCGATGGCTTAATTTTGCGGAGCGATCGCTCTACACGTCTGCCGAAGAATTTGAGAAAACCCGCCCCGCTAGAGAATCTCAAAACGCCTTCTATGCTTCAATTTGCAGCATTCTTCCTTTTCTAGTCGTCGGCACACTCTGCAACGTCGTCACCGAAATCAGCCTGGGCGAAAGTTGGGGAATTAGCCTCGGAATTCTCGCCTGTATGGGTTGCGGTATCTACGAATTAGGACGACGCGATGGAGAATCCTCTGATTGATACCAATCAATCTTTGAGTACAACCCATCTACAACCTCCCCAACCTCTCTCAGGCGAGGAGCTAGAAATCCCACCTTGATCATCTACCGTGTATACATAAGTCGTTAATCGCTTCGTTTGAATCGGCTTCAGCCCCCTAAATCTCCCACAAGTGAGGGACTTTGAATCAAATGTCTTAAAGTCCCCCAGAATTGGGGGGTTGGGGGGCAGAAGACTTGAATAACGAAGCGAGATTCATCGAAATCACGTCTTTCTAGCTCACGATCGCGCTAAGGGACTTGCCAAGAAATAGAATCCCGGTCATTCTAGGGGAGAAGAGTTCC
>NZ_JBJPHT010000053.1:0-50126 GCF_052939475.1 Phormidesmis sp. 146-20 | reverse complement strand
AGACCGATTTCCCCTCTAACTTTTCACCTTTGACACAAAACTATTGACATACCCCAGACTGTTGAGGCTGAGTGCTACATCAGGATGCATCGCCCCTAACTGCTGTTCCCGGATTGAGAGTGATCGTGCGAGGAGAGGTTCTGCCTCACTGTAGCGCCCCTGCGAATTGTAGAGGGATGCCAGATTGTTGAGGCTTTGTGCCACATCACGATGCATCGCCCCCAACTGCTGTTCCCGAATTGAGAGTGATCGTGCGAGGAGAGGTTCTGCCTCACTGTAGCGCCCTTGCGAATGGTAGAGTAATGCCAGACTGTTGAGGCTAGTTGCCACATCAAGATGCATCGCCCCCAACTGCTGTTCCCGAATTGAGAGTGATCGCGCGAGGAGAGGTTCTGCCTCACTGTAGCGCTCTTGCAAATTGTAGAGTCCTGCCAGATTGTTGAGGCTTTGTGCCACATCACGATGCATCGCCCCCAACTGCTGTTCCCAAATTGAGAGCGATCGCACATGAAGCGGTTCTGCCTCGCTGTAGCGCCCTTGCGAACCGTAGAGTCCTGCCAGATTGTTGAGGCCAAGTGCTACATCAGGATGCATCGCCCCCAACTGCTGTTCCCAAATTGAGAGCGATCGCACATAGAGCAGTTCTGCCTCGCTGTAGCGCCCTTGCGAATCGTAGAGTCCTGCCAGATTGTTGAGGCCGCGTGCTACATCAGGATGCATCGCCCCCAACTGCTGTTCTTGAATCGAGAGCGATCTTATGTAAAGCGGTTCTGCCTCACTGTAGCGTCCTTGCGATTTGTACAGTACTGCCAGATTGCTGAGGCTAGTTGCCACATCAAGATGCATCGCCCCCAACTGCTGTTCCCGAATTGAGAGTGATCGCGCGAGGAGAGGTTCTGCCTCACTGTAGCGCCCTTGTGCGTAGTAGAGTTCTGCTATCCAATTCAGACAAGTTGCTAAATCTAGCACTTGCCCTGGTCTTGTTAAGAGTCCGATCGCTGCTTGCAAATGAGCAATCATCACTGTCGATTCCTTGATTAGCGATCGCTCTGGCTTATCCCTAACTCTTTCTGCCTCAGCAATCACAACCTCATAAAACTTCCGCTCTAATTCCTCCGCATCTGTTCGCTGCTCTCGCTTTGCTGCAAAAAATTCCCGCAACAATTGATGCAGTTGATACATCCCTTGATCCACACGCTTTAGCAGATTCGCACCCAAAAGCGCCTCGTCTCGAATTTCCTCCAACTCTTCAGCATCCACATCGGGCAAACACTGTTCTACCATCGTCCACGGAATTTCCGCCAATGCAAACAGACTCAACACTGCTGCCAATTGCTGCGCCGACTCCTCCAAATCCTGCCAACTCAACTCAAACGCCGCAGCAACCCCCAACGATGCCGTCATTCCCGGTTCCGCTTGCTGAAACGCTCTTGCCTCCAGTCGTTTATCCTGTAATCGTTGCCACAAAAGCTCGATCGACACATCCTGTTTCTTCGCCAAATACCGCCCGACAAGCTCCAATCCCAGGGGCAAGTAGCCCAACCACTCACAAATCTGCTTTGCGGTCGCTAAATCTTGATCAACCCGTGAATCTTCAACGATCGCCCGCAACAACTCCAGCGATTGTTCTTCCGACAGCACCTTGATTTCGTAATTTTGGACGGGTTTTCCGAAGCGCGATCGCGTCGTCATCAACACCTTGAACTGCGATCGCTGTGGCGGCAAGAACGGTTTGACATCCTCATACGCCTGCACATCATCCAGCACAATCAGCGTTTCTTTTTGCTCCCACTTTCGCCAACACCAGGCTACCTTTTGGGCTAACTCCAGATCGTCTGGGATTGAGAAATTGAAGCGCGATCGGGCAAACAACACAATTTGCAACCCGACATCCTCTCGCGCTCTCAGCCAGCAGATGCCCCCCAGATAAGTCTTCGACTCCAGATGCTTGAGCGCATACTGCAACGCTAATTCTGTCTTGCCAATGCCGCCCATCCCGGCGATCGATGAAATGGCGATCGTCTTTCCAGCATCTCCCTGCTGCAATTGCTCATGCAATGTTGCCAAGTCCGTTTCCCGTCCGACAAACTTCGTCGCGCCGCTGAAAGGTAGGTTGTTTGGGCTAGGCTTCTCCTGATTGCCCTTACTTGAATCAGGAGGCGTTACTTTTTTGCGAGTGCTTTAGACCACTTTCTAAACGTCGGGAAATTGGTTTGCCAAAATTTCTCCAAATCCAACTCGCCTTCTGTCGCCAATCCCACAAATGGCGGCATCGCTGACAACACCCACTTCACCTTAATCGCTGCCGAAGTCTCCGGTTGGTTCAACTTGTCCCGCAGTTCCAGCAAAATCGGCATGATTTCCGGCGGATAGTTTTGCTGTATCGCCAATCGATCGACCGATTCGACAATTTCTGCCACGATTACGTTCGCTTCTGGTTCAGTGATCGTGTCCACCCCAGAGCCTGCCAAAATTTGCCAATACTCTTGCTCATATTCACGAATTTTTGGCTTAGTTTCTAGTCGTAGTCGCTGCTCTGCCTGAGTTTTAAACAATCCCGTTGTCAGCGAAGACTCTTGTTCCAGGGAGGCTTGTTGCTCTCGCAGGATTTCTAACTGATTTTCTATGTGGCGCAGGCGATCATTAGACATGAGCGTAGTTTTAGAGGGGAGGCTGTATCTTTTTTAGCAAAGAAGTTCCCTAACCGTCCGGAAGCTCCACAGTTGATTTGCCAGCCGTCTCATTTGAAAGGGGAACGATCGGGGTGAAAGCAGGGCGATCGTTTTCACTTTTTGCTTGATGCTCCAGGCTTTTTGCTCAAATCATCGGGCTAAAAACAGAAAAGTTCCTATTTCAGACAGCACCAGACGCGCTCGGATCTGGAGAGATTGAGTTAGAAGCGCGATCTCTATGAGTTACCCGCGAGGGGTCGCGACAGCTTACTCATCCGTAAATGGATCGACCTGTAGCTCAAATCCTAGAAGGACAGACTCGCCTGAAAGTTTTGTGGGCAGTGAGCGCACTTCTGTCTCCTGTCCCTGGCGATAGAGTTCAACCTGTTGGTCTTGAGGATTGAACAGCCAACCCAAGCGAACCCCACTCGCCAAATATTCCTGCATCTTTTCTTGAAGCGTCGCCAGATCATCCGTGCGAGACCGGAGTTCAATCACAAAATCGGGGGCAATTGGCGGAAACTTTTGGCGCTGTTCTGGTGTGAGGGCTTGCCATCGAGACAACTCTACCCAGGCTGCATCCGGAGAACGATCTCCCCCACTGGGAAGCTTAAACAGCGTCGAAGAGCTAAACACCTTTCCCAGTCGAGTCTGCTTATTCCAGAGATATAGCTCTCCCCCCAAGCCCATTTCTCGGTTTCCGCTGTCTCCTCCAACTGGCGACATAACAATCAAGGCTCCTTTTGCGTTCCGTTCGATCGTCCAGTCAGGATTATGAATACAGAGTTGATAAAATTGCTCATCGCTGAGATGAACGTGCTTAAGATCCAGCTTGAGGGGAAGGGTCAGTTCCATTTTTGCTCCCATCCAGGACAATCTACGGTGAAGGTTTGAGTTGAATGCACGATGCGCTTTGCAAGAAACGGCAACGCTGCCCAACTTTATTGAGATGTTCCAATCTGCCTAAAAAACCGCTGCACCTGACATTCAAATCCTGGCAAAATTGGGGAAGCGATCGTTTCTCGATAAAACCGATTACTTAGAAATAAAGTGCGCCCACACCTCACCGTCAGGGCCAGCCGTCTGATCCACATAGCTGTAAGGATAGAGTCGCTTGCGGCCTTCGGTATTCGTATAACCAGAAATCGCATCGCCCCACGGATCATTCACGATGTAGCCTTGAGGCGTGTAACCGATCGTCGTAATAATGTGTCCCCCATGCGTAAACAGCCCACACAAGACGACCGGACGACCATTCATCAACTCTTCCTTCACCTCCTGCCACTTATAAGTCGTGCTAAAACGACTCTTAAAGCCATACGCCTCAATCATTTCTACCAAAACGTTGTGATTGGTCTGAGAGCCTTCCCCAGCTTTGTTAAAACACCACTGCAAAAGCTCATCCTCTAGCTGACCGCCGTCTTTAGAGCGCAGTCCGTAGTAGTAGAAAACCATCGCGATCGCCGTCACATTACAGGTTGACCAATAATAGCGAGGGTTGTCACGCTGAGAAAAGTACGGCACATTCATCTCAACCGTTCCCGGAATCGGGTTAAACGCCCGTCCGCCCCGCTTCATCTGCACAAAATCAGGAAACACAAATCCTGTATTGCCAAAATTAGGAACTTCCTCAGTCAGTGTGACTTTAATGTGTCCGCCCTGAATCATGTAGCTCGACACGCCGTAGAAATCGCCCGCGTTGAAACCTGCTCGTTCTTGCGGTTGCAGTTGGGCCGAGTCTACTGGACGCTTTTTGAGAATGGTCGATCGCAATGCCGTCACCGTCAGCGCATTTGGGTCATAAGGAATCACCTTGCCGTCACGCTTGATTTGAGCATATTGCCAGAAGACATATCCCACATCGCCAAAATTAGGCAACGGTTGCGCCAACTTCACTCTAAAGTGTCCGCTCACACAGGCATAGCCCAAAATTTGTAGCGTTTGCCCCTCCACCAGGTTGGCCTTCTCATTTGCCGCCAGCTTTGACGAATCCGCCACTCTCGCCTTGATCAGCGTCGTCGTCGTCACCAACATCTGAGCCGATAGAGGAATATCCGGCACATCATCAATGCCAAACCGCAGCACTTGATTGCCCTTACTCAGTTGCACATCATTTTCGTAGAGATAGCCAAAATCCCCAATGGGCGCGATCGCCGTCGCCAATTCCAGCTTGAGATGTCCATCCAGGTAGCCGTAGCGATTGACTGCAAAAGTTTGCCCCGCTTTGACCAATACCTTCTCAGAGTCCTTGAGCTTGCCTGAGTCAAAAGGAGCGACCTTAAAGAACGTATCGCGCATGACTTTCAGCGTCAGAGCTTGCCCCACGGTCAACGGGTCAGCACTCACCGTAATATAAAAGATTCGATCCTCAACCACCTTGTTGGCAGCGTCAAAGCCTCTCAGTCGCAGCCAGCGCGTTCCTGCCGCCGAAAAACCTCTAGGCATGTTGACCTGCCAGGTTCCTGCGCTCGTCGTCACACTCAACGGAAACTTGTCTTCGGCCGCCACAGTGATTTTGGCGATTCGCCTGGTGTCGTAGCTTCCCTTAAGCGTCAGTGGCTTGTTGACCAAGACTTCTCTCGGCCCGGAGTAGATGGGTGGAGCGGCAACCCCCGCGAGATTTCTGACAGTAGGATCGGTCATGGTAGTTACGGATGGAGGGATGAGGGATGAGGGATGAGGGATGAGGGATGAGGGATGAAGAATTCTACTAACTTAGGGTGTCAAGGGTTCTCGGTTTGTTGATGAATTACGAGGATTGACCACCCAGGTAGAAGCGGCATTTTTGACGATCGAGCGGCGACAGGAACCCCTAATAATTTAGCTCACATACTGAGGGATGATTCTGTTTTTGGGCGATCGCTACTCCAACCACTGCTTCAAAAAAGAAAGCCCCAACTCCAAAAAGGAATCAGGGAAATCAGCAAAAGGTTTGGGTTGGACGGATCTGTCTGGAGCCAGTTAGCCCATGTGAGCCAAGATATCCGTTGCGTGAGTCGCCGTCTGAATCGATTCAAACACCTGCTTGATCTTGCCGGACTCATCAATTACATAGGTTACCCGCTTGGAGTAGCCGCCACCATCGACATCGTAGGCTTTGGTGATTGCCCCATTGGTGTCTGCCAACAGCGGAAACGGCAAGCTGAACTTCTGAGTGAACTGCTGATGAGAGGCTTCATCATCCATGCTCACGCCCAAAACGGTGATGCCTCTGGTCAGGTACTGCGTGTAGTTGTCTCGAAAGCTGCAAGCTTCTTTAGTACATCCCGGTGTATCATCTTTGGGATAAAAATACAGCACGACGGGCTTTCCAGCATAGTCTGACAAGGAAACCGTATTGCCCTGGGTGTCTTTGACGGTGAAATTAGGGGCCGTTGCTCCAACAGATAAAGACATAGTTGACACCTTAGTAATTCAAACTTCCGTTAAAAATTGTAAGGTACTAAGAGAAGTCAAAACTTCTACTCTTTGCAGTATTTGATAAATTACCTTGTCTGAAGGTCGATCGCTTATGACACTCTTTTCTGCTTGCAGACGCTGGATTTTGCCAGTTTTTACGCTAATTCTCACCGCTCAGTTTTGGATGGCTCCCGCTCAAGCGACCAGTCTGTATGAGGTTCCGCCGCTCCCTAGCGATACGAGAGTGATTGATCTAGCTGAGATTTTGAGCCGCCTCAACGAAGGGAAGTTTAACGAATCCCTAAATGCACTGGCCGAGAAAACGGGGCAAGAAGTCCATTTTGTGACGATTCGCCGTCTCGACTATGACGAAACGATCGACACCTTCACCCAAAAACTATTCAAACAGTGGTTTCCGACTCCCGAATCGCAAGCCAATCAGACCCTATTGGTAATCGACAAGCTGACCAACAACAGCGCGATCTACACGGGCGAAAAGGTGAAGGAAGTCATGCCCGATACGATCGCCAACAGCATTGCCCAGGATACGCTACAGGTTCCGCTACGAGAAGGTGAGCGCTACAATCAGGGGTTTTTGGATGCCAACGATCGCTTAGTTGCCGTTCTGTCTGGAGAACCTGATCCGGGCCCGCCTGTGGTCAAAGATACGGTGCAGGTCGAAGGCACGTTTGCCAGCCCAGAAGAAACCAAGGAAAGCAACGCAACGGTTTGGGTAATCGGGCTGTTGATCGCAGCGACGGTGATTCCGATGGTGACGTACTTCTGGTATGTGAAATAGAGGTGTTTTGAGGTTTGGGTTAGAGTCACGATCGACCAAATCTTGATCTTTCTGATCAGACGACGATCGCCCCTGTCAACCGCCCAACCTCAAACCCTCTCTCACCTGAGATCCAAACCTGTTTAACGTGGATTCAACAAACTTCTTCACTTTGGTTGCCGCTCTACAAAGTATTCCTGACCCTGGGCGAGGGGCGGGTCAGCGCCATTCCTGATGGGTGTTTCTGCGGTTCATCATTCTCGGTACCAGGCGGGGCGAGGGGGATAGCGAGGGGTATCCCGGTTCAGGCTCAGCCACCAAGCGCATCTCGCCCAGCAGTTGGGGTTGCGCCGAGACCGCAGTCGAGCGCAATGAATCAACCCTACAAGTGGGGGATTTAAGATATCCCTTAAAAATTTCTCTCGCACAAAAGCATACTTAACAAGTTCATCCCTCATCCCTCTGCTCTGCGTTCACTGTCCAATCTTTGCGGCAGAGGTTTGCATCGTTTTACAGGAGGCTGGGGTGAGCGGGGAAGGGTGAGGAGTCGCAATCGAGGCTTGATCAATGAGTTGGACGGTGCCATCAGCCTCAATGACCCAGCCCTGAGCTTCTATGATCTCGTTGGTGACAGGATGAGAAGGGGTGATGGCTTGAGGAGACTGGGGGGTGATCTGCTCCAGCAGATATTTCTTCGAGATCGCTGAATTTGGCACGATCGGAGTCAGTCCTACTAAAACACCATCTCCGGTAACCAGATCAGTGGGACTGGTGGGCAGGCCGCCTCGTCCGGTTACAGTGAAGTGATTTTGATTCGCCGTCCCGTTGGTTGAACATTGCTGAGAAATCTGATTGGTCGGGTCAACAAGATTGGTCGGCAAAGACACCAAACCGCTACCGGGATCGATACTTAGGGTGTTCAAAATCACCTTTCCATTCACCCCAAATTGTGAACTGGCCGTAATGTCGCTGCGGGGCGTGTCTTTGGGTTGAAAGGTGAGACCAAAAATTGCTTGAGTGTTGATCTCAACCTTGCCGCCGTTGCCTGTAAATGCGTTAGCTCGAATATCACTATTTTCTGACAACACACCCAAAATAAAGGGAGCCGAAATTGTGATGTTGCCGCCGTTCCCTCCGGATTGGGTCGTTCCTGCGCTAGAGGAAATCAGACTGCCCTGCCGCAAAAACAAAATGTCTTGTGCCTGAATCGAAATGTTGCCACCCTGGGCGCTGGCGGTTTCTGCGGAGAGAAGGGCCCGATCGACCAGGGTCAATTGATTGCTACGAATCTGCACGTTGCCGCCTTGTCCCTGTCCGCGGCTGCCTACGGCGACCCCTGCGCTCGATCGCAGATTTAACCTGTTTGCGGTTAAGAAAATGCTGCCCCCGTCGCCCGTCGAGTCGGCTGTGGTGTTGGCGAATAGTCCTGTGCCATTTCCAGTGAGGAGAACGCGATCGCTGACAGTTGCGGTGATGTCTCCAGCTTGACCGCTGCCAGAGGTGGTGGTTCGCAGTTGTCCCCCTTCAAATGCTGTGATGTTGTTCGCATTCACCGTAATGCTGCCTCCCGAACTTTTGGCCGTTGCGGTCGCGTTCAGGGTAGCGTTTCTCGAAATTTGAAACGTATCTGTCTCGATTCTGATTTCTCCACCCTTTCCGGTGTCAGAATTGGTTTGCGTGATCAGTCCACTATTAAGATCAGAGATGTTAACAGAACCGTTGATCGCTTCAATCGTAATATTTCCCGCATTCCCTTGACCAAAGGTACTGGCAGACAGTTGAGCGCCCTCTGTGAGCGTAAAGTTAGGCGTTGTGACATTAATTTTTCCGCCGTTGCCTGTGGAATTAAGGGTTGCGTTTGCGAAAAGTCCGGTGCGATCGCCAGAAAGGGTGACGCGATCGCTGCCATTGACTCGAATATCGCCTGCCTGACCTTGCCCAGACGTTGTGGTGAGAAGCTGTCCCCCGCTTTGGGCATTTACGGTTTTGGCGCTGACTGCAATGCTGCCTCCCGGACTCGCTGCGGTCGTCGTCGCATTCAAAGTTGCCTGGTTGCTGATCTGGAAGCGATCGGTGGCGATCGTAATCGTTCCGCCTTGTCCGACATCGGAGTTGGTTTGGGTCACCAGGCTACTATCGGGATCTGCGAGGTTGACAGCATTGAGCGCCCTGATTTGAATATCACCCGCTTTGCCCTGTCCTGAAGTGCTGGCAGAGAGTTGAGCGCCTTCTCGGACAGAAAGGCTGTTGGTTTTAATATTGATCGTTCCGCCGTTCCCGATCGCGCCCTTACCGACTGAGTTATCGATACGTCCTGCGCCCAAAAGTTCGATCGCCTCCTGCACCTCAATATTCACGTTGCCTGCATTGCCCTGTCCGCCTGAAATGCCTGCGGTTTCAGCAACGACCGACGTGAGAATGGCACCCCCGTCGATCGAGAGATTTTTAGCCGTGAGGTTGACATTGCCACTATTGCCGACCGCTCCCGCTTCTACTGTGCTGTAGATGGTGCCGCCTCGCTGGAGGGTGACTTGATCTTGAGCGGCGATCGCGACACTTCCCGCATCCCCTTCGCCCAGGGTCGCCACATCTAGAAATCCATCGTCTGTGATCAAGAGAGAACCTGTTGTGATTTTGAGGCTGCCCCCGGTTCCGATCGCGCCTGTTTGCACTGTGCTGGCAATTTGTCCACCTTGCTGAACGCTAATGTGATCGCTTGCGTTGACGGTGATATTTCCTGCGTTTCCTTGTCCGAGTGTACTAGCTGCTAACTGAGCATTACTGCTGACATTCAGAGAGCCAGTCTCGATCGTGATGTCGCCTGCGTTCCCAATATCGGATGTCGTAGCAACAATCTCACCGTTACTTATAATGTTTGTATTTCTAGTGTTAATCACGATACTTCCTGCATTGCCACCACTAGAGGCTTGAGCAGTTACTTTAGCGTCATCTTCTACGGTTAAATCATTGATATTCAGCGCAATCAGACCGCCATCATCAGCATTCTCAGTCGCAGCGCTAATGGTTCCACGATCGCTCAATCGTAGTGTTCCTGCATTGACTGTAATGCTTCCCCCGCCCCCGGTCGAAGTTTCTTGAGTGGCGCTAAAGATTCCTGACGAATTTGCGTTGCGGTTATTGGCTCCTGCGATCAAGATGCTGCCTGGAATGCCACGATCGCGAACGTCGAGAATAATATCGCCTCCCTGTCCGTCGGCCCCTCTTTCAACGGTGCTAGAAATAGAGGCTCCATTGAGGATTTGGAGTCCCGCTGCTTGCAGGTCGATCGTGCCCGCTTGTTTACCAACCCCTCCAAAAGAGACGTTGCTGGCGATTCCGCTTCCCGAAGCTTGTGAGTTTTGACGCGATCCTTCTAAAATGACCCGACCCGTCGCCCTAATCGTCACATCTCCTGCCCTGACATCCATGCCATCTCCAAAGTTGTTGGCCAACAGTTCGGAGCCATCTCTCAATTCAAGAGAGCCTGTATTAATGATGATGTCGCCACTGCTGCCAAACGATCGCAAGTCCGCCAGCGTAAACACCGCACTGGGACGAAAGTCAAATCCTGTCCCTGTTAATGAAATCGAATCTGTAACGTTGAGCGTAATGCTTCCGCCATTTCCAGTCGCTCCCGTGCGGCTTTGGCTTCTAAGTTGTCCTCCATTGGTTAAAAAGAGCGATCGAGCATTTACCGTGATACTGCCTGCATTGCCGCCGCCAAAGGTGCTGGCTTCAAGGCTAGAATCTTGAGTCACCGTCAGCAAATTAGTTGTAATGTTGATGCTGCCTCCGTCATTAGCATCTTGTGCAAACGAGATGGCTGTCGCGTTGACGCTGCTGTTTTGGATTTGAATCTCGTCTGTAGCGTTTAGCGTGACCTGACCCACGTCGCGATCGTCCGCTCTATCAACAGGTGTACTCGCAGACAAACCAGAATTATTCAACACGATCGTTTTAGCGGTTGGCAAAGTTTCATTGTCGGGATGAGTTCCCAAAAAAATCTGTCCTAGATAGCCTTCGCTGAATAGAGTGCTGCTATCTATCTCGATGCGATCGGCGGCATTGACAATCAAATCTCCTGCATAGCCAGATGCATTGTTGTCAGCCTTGAGCAGCGAGTTGCTTACAAAGACCGAACCTTCTAATGAGGCGATGTCGATCGTTCCATAGGCGGTCAAGTCGTCTCTGTTAGAAGAGATGTCGATCGCGACTCCATTCAGCGCAATGTCACCTCTAGCAAGTAGTGTAACGTTCCCACTGGTGCTGTTAAAAGCGGATGCCGAAGCGTTAATATTCCCGTTCAGTATTAAGCTATTTCCAGCGCTTAGAATGACGTTTCCACTAATACTATCGGTTTCAATCGTAGAAGTATCCAATGATTGATTAATTAGAATGTCTTTTTCTGCTAGAAAGATGATTTCTCCACTATTTCCAAATAGGTTAGCGTAAGTTTTCACTTGACCATTTACGATCAATCCATCGCGGGAATCGATCGCCACTAATCCCCCTGCATTATTTGCCGTCGTATCAATCACACCCACTTGAATCATGCCCCCCGGCAAGGTGAGGTCTGGCGCAAATCGATTGGTGATCAAAACCTTGCCAGCAGAGGTAACCAGGTTACCTAGAGTAATGTCTGCACTGGTTGCTGTCTCAAAGGTTGGCGGGGGCGTGACGTTGCCAAATGTGCTATTTCCGGGAGAGCCATTAAGCTGATTCCAATCAATTCCCGCACGAATGTCGAGTACCGTTTCTGCACTCCCGTCGAGTGTGATTTCTGTCCCGTTAGAAAGCGCGATCGAAAGCTGTCCAAAAATATCGTTTGGGTCAGGTGCAGTAATGAAAATATCGCCTGAAATTGTGACGCTGCCGCCTGCAAAAATATGAAGAGAAGCCCCTGTATAGCTGTCTAGGCTGACATCACCATCAGCCACGATCGTCGGATCAGTTGGGCTAAAGAGCGCTCCTAAATGACCATCCAGTTTCTCAAACCGCACGTTGCCCCCACTGCGATAATGAGCATCCCCGTTGATCGGGTTGGCGCTCCGCAACATCAGATCCCTACCTGCAAAAAAGCCACTTGCGGGATGATTTAAGGCAAAAATATCGACCTTCTGATTTCCTTGAACCAGGAGATTTCCGCCTGATCGAGCGACCAAGGGAGCGATCGCGCTATCCCGCACTTGCAAGGTGTCGGTGGCCAAAAGCGTCAGGTTTCCGCCTGCTTGAAGTTGTCCCTGTAACTCCAAATTGTTGGATGCCAAGGTCAGATTTTGTCCGGTGGTTAGATTGCCTCGATTGACGATGCTGCGCTGCTGAGTACCATACTGCAACCCTGGCGTGAGATTGACCTTTAGCACCGATGGGATTTGCGGAGCGATCGCACTAAATTCGCCTCCGTCAAACTGAAGTTGGTTGGCAGTACTGGCTAGAAACGAGCCACCCAGCTCTAACCGAGCATTGGGGCCAAATGTAATGCCGTTGGGATTGAGAAAAAATAGATTGGCGGTGCCGTTGGCTTTGATCAGTCCATCAATGCTGGAGTCCGACGTTCCGGTAACTCTGGTGAGAATATTCTGAGTTTGCGACCCGTTGTTAAAAAACGCCACTCCGCCCGTAGGAATCGAGAACTCCCGAAAACTATGAAACAAATTGGCTCCCTGGATCGTTCCTCCCTCGATCGTGCAAACGGTACAATTCTGCTCCACTAGAGAGTTAACCGGAAGGGTATTGTCAGGAATAATCTGCGCCTGAACAGAACTAGCGATCGCCAAATTTGTAGCCAGAATACTGAGGAGCGATCGCAGAGAAACTTGATTCATAGAGCTAAAGATAGAAACGATCGGGGACAAAAATACTAAAAAGGTGCGTCACGGATCACACCGAACACACCTGCTTATGAGGACTAAAAAACTACTTTGAGGCGCGAATGGGAGCCGCCGCGATCGCATCCAAATTTGCGGATTTTAGCAAGTCTTGCCAGGCGGCTGTGTATTGAGTGTTGTTGGGTTGCGATTGTCTGAGGGCGATCAAATCGGCCAAGGTGTCATGCCAGATTCCAGACTTGGCGAGTAGGGCTGCGCGATCGAGTCCTTTAGTTGCTGCCAACTGATTTTTTAACCTGGCATCCGGCTGAATTCGGCGCACAACCCCTTCTACAAAAAGATCTCCAGGTTTGGGAGACTTGCAGATTACCGAGGCTGACCATTTATAGTCTTTGCCAATTGCTAATAAGGGGCCGGTGGCAGGTAGGGTGATGCTGACAATGCTGGCGGCGTTGGTGACAGCTACACGAGTTTGATATAGACCATTGCCCGCTTGATCTTCTAGTGTAAACTCCACGGCTTTTGCAGCACTCTGAGGCACATAGACTAGAAAAGTGGGGCGATCGGACACCGTTAATCCCAGTTTGCTGACAGGTACCAGCGGCGTGAGGGAGTTTGCCAGCGATTTGACCAGGGGCGGCGCGCTCGAAAGTCCGGGCGCTTTTTGACAGAGACTTCCGCCTCGTCGTCCTCCTCCTACGGTGACGGTTGGGGCGGGCTGTCCTTTGGGCGGTTCAAAGCCAAATCTTGCCTGAGCCGGAGGAACGAAAACAGAAGGGAATAGAACGATCGTCGCTGAGAGCAGCGCAAAAAACTGGGGAGTTTTGCAAGTCATAATGCAGGAATCCCTTAGATAGCAGGTTTGTAGATTACTTAAGTTGTGCCCAAATTCAATTTGATTTGCTCAGATAAACTTATACCAAATCAACCAACAAATGATACTCATAAAAATCAGTTAATTAACCGATTTCTATCTCTCAGATTTGAAAAAACCAATCAGGGAAGCCGTTTCAAAGTCCCCCAAAATGGGGGATTTAGGGGGCGAGGATCTGTATCAGTAACTAGTGTATTTGGTATTAGGCGCTGAGAATGGGATTTCTACTACAGCTATCTTATTTAAATGGTGAGAATTTAGCCGTTAGTGATTAGTTGTCAATCAAAGGCTAAGGAGATTTCTAGCAGAGAAGTGACCAATCTTGGGAAGCCCTCTAAACCCCCCAATTCTGGGAACTTTGACTTTCAGAACTCTCATTGGAGACGGACAGGTAGATTTATTAAAGCAAATCTCCTAAGAACTCATGACTAGAAACTTGCCATTTGAAGATCCTTACAAACGATCTAGATTTCTGTAGTTCCACGGCTTGTTCTGCTAAAAAAACTGTGTGGCTCAAAGCCAATTGCCAACGAGGACAAAGGGTGCCCAGTAGTAGGGATGACGCAACCCAGGCTGTTTCAAGATGATTTGTTGAGCGTGACGCAGCGCTTCGGCTTTGGTCATGTTGGGTTGAGCCAGCGCTTGATAAAACTCAGTCATAAAGGCAGATGTCGCTTGATCATCGACCGCCCAAAGTGAAGCAACTGTACTGCGTGCCCCCGATCGCACCGCCACTCCGGCCAATCCCAATGCAGCGCGACGATCGCCATCGGCCGTTTCGCAAGCACTCAAGACAAGTAACTCGATCGGGTGTTGGGTTTCTTGTGCCCTGCGCTGGAGCAATTCGCCAAGCTGTTTGACAGTAATGGGATGATCCCACGCCAAGACAAAGGTTTCCTCAGCGTTGGAGCTAAATTGTCCATGTGTGGCCAAATGCACCACGGGGAAAGGCGTTTTCTCGATGAGTTGTTGCAGACTGGCGCTAGTGAATTTCTGATTGAGCAGCACTTGAGCCGGGATTTCGGACTTGATTTGAGAAATTTCAGTTTCGACTCCGGGCAGCGAAATAAAGCCATGTCTCGACTCACTCAATCCCCCAACCAAAACCTGAAGCTGGCTGGGAGCAAGCGGCCGAGGATCAAGGAGTTGCAGTCCGGGTGCGATCGAAATGCCGTATTTCTCAATTAAGTATTGCTGACCATCGTGCAGAGCCGCCATCGGAATATTTTTGAGCGAGCCATCGGGGACAAAAACCAGCGTTTTGATGCCTGCGTTGGTCAAGTCTGACTCGGCGGGACGAATCAGCAGATTGTAGATTTTTTGAGCGATCGCCAACCGTTCTTTTTCCAGAGAGGTGCGTCTGAGCGAGTAGCGCATCTGATCAGAAAGGCTGTCTAAATCAGGTTGAGAAAGGTTGGTTGCATAGTGACGTAAGGGTCGATTCGCGATCGAAAGAACCACTTCTAGTCGATCTTTCAGAACGATCGGGTAAATAACGGCAGCCGTTGAGTCGATGTAGTCGATTTGAGTGGGACGATCGCTCAAACAAGATTCTCGAAAGAAGTTATCAAGTTCGGCGAGTTGCAGCGATTCGATGACTTCACGGGCTTTTCGCAGATTTTCTTGACTGGTGACACTAGGTTGTAACAATAGTCCGACAAACTGACGATACACAGGCTCTACACTTTCCCGAAACGAGAATTGCATATCCAAATTGCTGGCAACCAGATCTTGACGAATCGAACTGAGGGTTTTGATGGTTTCGGTGTAGGTGGCGATCGCGGCTTGGGTCTGTCCCTGGGCGTTGAGTAGTCTTCCTAGCTGCCACTGCCAACGATAGGTGATATCTGCGGCGTTGCTCATTTGCGCGAGAACTAATGCTTTTTCGGTCAGCGATCGCGCTTCTGACCATTGCTGATTTTTTTCGTAGAGTTCGCCTAAGTAACCTAGTGCGTATGATTCTGCGGGTTGATCGCTCATTTTTTGGGCTTGTTGGGCTGCGATCGCCAGTAGTTTGACAGCGTTCTTTGTAGCGATCTGATTTTCTTGCTGATTGATTTCTGGATCTATTTTTTGCGTGTTTTCTTCTGTTTCCTCTTCTGTGTCATCTACTTTTTCGCTGGTTGTCAGTCGCGTTATACTTTGAGCAAGATTAACTGTTGCATAGATTGTCATCCGACTGGGCGGAAGTTGATTTAACTGCGATTCGATTTGATGAATTAGAGACTGGGCTTTGGGTCGTTGGTGAGTGTCAATCAATAAGCGCAACTGATTGAGTTGAATCTGGACACGGGTTGCTGACGGTGCAGTTTCTAAGGCTTGCTGATAGTAATTGAGCGCCTCGATCGGTTTCTCAGTGCGAAGCGTATTGCCCAAACTTAAGAGCGCCAACGTGATGTCTGAAGGAGACTTTAATGCTTGAGCGATCGCTAAACTTTGTTGAAGAGCCGTTTGGGATTGGCGGACAGCTCCCATCAGCCGCAGAGCGTCTCCTAAATTGAGCAAACTAGAGGCTTTGAGTTGTGAATCTGGCTGATCTTGGAGGGTTTGAGCCACCTGTTCTAGCGTGGTCTTAGCCCGTTGATAAAAGCCTAATGCTCTAAGAGCCTGCGTCTGATTGATCAAACTGCGCGTCATACCAGAACGATCGCTCGCTTGTTGAAACAAATCAGCCGTTTTTTGCCAGGTTTTGAGCGCTTGTTGGGGTTGTCCCTGAGCGAGTTGTAGATTGCCTTGAATGTTTAAAACTTGTCCTAAAAGTGATTGAGTTTTAATCAAATTTTGAGCAGATTTACCATTCTCCAACAAGTCCAGACTGTCTGCGATCGCTTGATTCGCTTCTTGCCACTGCCCTAATTGCTGATGCGCCATTGCTAGATTACTCAAGACAGCCGCCTGATTTGCCCGATCGTTCTGACTTGCAAAATGTTGAACGGCTTGCTGCCAAGCTGCGATCGCGTCTGCAAATTGTCCTGCTTGATAATGGGTTGTACCCAACTGCACTAATTGATCAGATTGATCAGAGACGCTGGTCTGTTTAAAGAAAATTGCGGGCGCGATCGTGTTGGGAATCTTGGCGCTGACTGGAGAACTGGCCAAAAAGAACAAATTTAAGAACAACCCGATCGCCGCCGCACAGCATCCCAAACTAATGAATTTTAGGTACTGACGCGATCGTCGTCTTAAAACGGATTGTTTCCGCAAGTTGAGAGCGTGGTGCGGAGGTTTTCTAAAGGAGGGCATTTGGCTTTGGCGAAGAGGACTCCCTGCCATGCAAACTAAATTTGTTGGTCAAGTCTGCTGCAAAATCGCGGATCTTTGGCTTTACCCAGGCAAACTTTGTGCGTGTAGCTGCGGTGATTGGCGCTCATCGCCTCATTCAAAATCTTTCTCCACCCAAATCTTGATTTCCAGTGACGCTGTAAAGTGGAAGCGGTAAACTTTTTGAGACAGTTTGAATTAGGCGATCGCACAGGAACTCAAATGGCACTGGAATATCCCGAAGATCTGAAATATCTCGACACCCACGAATACGCTCGGCTAGAAGGCGACATTGCCACCGTTGGCATTAGTGCATTTGCGATCGACCAACTGGGCGACATCGTGTTTTTAGAACTGCCCGACGTAGGAAGCGCAGTCGAACAAGGCGAAAGTTTTGGCACTGTTGAATCGGTCAAAGCCGTCGAAGATTTGAAGTCACCCGTCACAGGCACCGTGATCGAAGCCAATGTAGACATGGTAGAGACTCCCGAAAACCTGGTAGACGATCCTTACATCGCAGGTTGGCTGATCAAAGTGAAAATCGACGATCCGAGCAGTTTGGACGATGCACTCTCAGCAGAGGACTATCGATCGCAAGTCGAAGGCGCGTAAAAAGGTGAAGCTCGAAATTTTGAAGCGAAGTTGTCATAAAGTCCCCCAGAATGGGGGGTTGGGGGGCAGAAGCGCTTAATAACGAAGCGAAAAAAGGTAGTGTCACGAATTATTCGCGATGGACTAGAGAATAAAAATTGAGTCCCTCTAGGCAAGGGTTTCAGAAAGCCCAAATCAGGAGCGCGAATAATTCAAGACACTAACGAAAAAACTTTACCAAACTGACGCTAAAACAGATGATGAATGATAGACAGCAGGATGAGACAAACCGACAGCTTGCTCACATTACCGTAAATCTAGAAATGGTCACTGACCAAATCGGGCGATTGACAGAGGGATTGACCGACATCAAATTGACCGCCCAACAGCAAGCAGAAAACATCGCAAAACTGACGGATAACATTACTCGATTAGTGACAGTGGTCGATCGTCAGGCTCAAATGATGGAAAAACTGTTTGAGCAGCAAAATCGCTGACAAAATTTACCGGAAGCGGGAGGGTTGGGGAACCCTTAAAGCTCCTGTCATTCATGCATGGGGATGGAGAAAGGGGTTCCCGCGTGGCGCTTAAGCCACAGAGTCCAGAGAACGAATCAGCTCACGAAGCACGTCGCTTTTAGTTCTTTTCTTCTTTTTGCAATACGCTTCTAGCTGCTTAAACTCTTCGTCAGTTAGGCGAAAAAACAGGCTCTTTTCCATTGCAGTAGCTTATATCAATATGATATAAACATATCATGAAAACCCTGAAGTTCAAGCTCTATCAAAGCAGTCGGAATAAACATCTCAAGCGGTCTATTAATGTCGCCGGGGTGATTTATAACCATTGCATCGCACTTCACAAACGGTACTACCGAATGTGGGGCAAGCATTTGAATTGCGCCAAACTTCAGAGTCATATTGCCAAATTGAGAAAGCGTAAAGCCTTCTGGCAGCAGGTCGGATCTCAGGCAGTGCAGGATATCTGCCAACGCATTGAGAAAGCCTATCAACTATTCTTCAAACATCACAAGAAAGGAGTTAGACCGCCAAACTTCAAAAAAGTTAGACGATACAAATCGTTCACGCTCAAGCAAGCTGGCTACAAGTTTTTGACAGGTAATCGGGTCAAGATTGGGAGTCGCGTGTTTCAGTATTGGAATTCCAGAGAGATAGAGGGCACGGTCAAGACGTTGACGATTAAACGCACTTCACTAGGAGAGTTGTTGATGGTCATTGTGGTAGACAGCGTTGATGCGCCTAAAACCAAATTCGAGACGAGTAGAATTGCTGGATTTGATTTTGGTCTGAAAACGTTTCTCACTGGTTCTGATGGCTCCCAGATTGAATCGCCGCAATTCTTGAAACAGTCTCTCAATGCCATCCAGAAAGCCAGTCGCAACCATTCTAAGAAACAGAAAGGTTCAGCCAACCGAGAACGGGCAAGATTGAACCTGGTTCGCAAGCATGACGACGTGACTAACCACCGCTCTGATTGGTTTTGGAAGTTGGCACACGACTTAACGAATCAGTTTGATGTGTTGTGTTTCGAGACGCTTAATCTCAAGGGAATGCAGCGTTTATGGGGACGCAAACTATCCGATCTTGCGTTTGGGGAATTCCTGAAAATTCTCGAATGGGTAGCAACCAAAAAAGGCAAGCAGGTTGTCTTCATTGACCGTTGGTATCCGAGTTCTAAAACCTGCTCAAATTGTGGGCATGTCTTGAAAGAACTAGCCTTGGAGGTGAGGCAATGGCGGTGTCCGTCCTGTCAACAAGTGAATGGCAGAGACGAAAACGCCGCGATAAATATCTGTGCGGTTGGGGCATCGACCGCTAAGTTAGGCAATGTGAGACAGGCTACGCCTGCAATTGCTGTTTGAGCTTAGAATCCCCTCGCCTTTGGGCATGGGGAGTATGTCAAGAGATTTCACGGTTTAACTTCATCATCCTTTCACACTTGATCGTGCAGCTAACGGGTTGATTGTTGCAAAATATAAAGACTGGCTCTAGGATAAGCATTCATTTGTGCTTCACCTCCTGAAACTGCTCGATTTATTCACTCCAACCCGTAAACTCACCTATGTCTGAGCCTCTCACCCAAGCACACTCCACGGTTGAATTGAGTCGGTCTGAAGGCAATGCCGTGGTTTCTCAAAGCTTTTCTAACGGCGATCTCTTCGAGTTACCCGCAAGGGGTCGCCCTACTTCAACGCTGGATCAGTTGGCTTACACCGATCGCTTTGTCGATCGCCACATTGGCCCTCGCCCCTCCGAAGTTCAGCAGATGTTGGGTGAGTTGGGCTTAGACTCGATGGAAGCGTTAATTAGTAAGGCCGTTCCCCAAGGCATTCGGATTCAGCAGCCGTTAAAAATTGGAGCCAGCCGCAGCGAATATGAGCTGTTGACTGAGTTGAAGGCGATCGCCAGCCAAAATCAGATTTTTCGCTCCTTTATGGGCATGGGCTACCACAATTGCATTACGCCGCCCGTGATTCAGCGCAACATTCTCGAAAATCCCGGTTGGTACACGCAATACACGCCTTATCAGCCCGAAATCGCGCAGGGTCGATTAGAAGCGTTGCTCAACTTTCAGACGATGGTGATTGACCTGACGGGGCTAGAAATCGCCAATGCGTCTCTGTTAGATGAAGGCACTGCGGCCGCCGAAGCGATGTCGATGAGTTATGGCGTGGGCAAAACCAAGGCGAAATCTTTTTGGGTGTCAGAGGCTTGTCATCCTCAAACGATCGCAGTCGTCAAAACCAGAGCGCTACCGTTGGGAATTGACGTGATTGTGGGCGATCATCAAACGTTTGCCTTCGACACGCCGATCTTTGGGGCACTGCTGCAATATCCAGCGACAGACGGCGCAATTTATGACTATCAGGCATTTTGCGATCGGGCGCATGAATCAGGAGCGATTGTCACCGTTGCCGCAGATTTACTCAGTTTGACCTTGCTGAAACCGCCGGGAGAATTTGGCGCAGATATCGCAGTCGGTAACACTCAACGGTTTGGCGTTCCGCTCGGATACGGCGGCCCTCACGCAGCTTACTTTGCGACTAGAGAAGCCTATAAGCGACAAATCCCCGGCCGCATCGTCGGCGTGTCAAAAGATCGTCAGGGACAGCCCGCCCTGCGTCTCGCTCTGCAAACTCGTGAGCAACACATCCGACGTGACAAAGCCACCAGCAATATCTGTACGGCTCAAGTTCTGTTAGCGGTGATTGCCAGTATGTATGCGGTCTACCACGGGGCAGAAGGGCTAAAACGCATCGCCGATCGCATCCATTACATGACGAAACTATTGGCGACGGGACTGCAAAAACTGGGCTGTACGATCGGATCTGAACCCTATTTTGATACGCTGCACGTACAAGTTTCTACCCAGCAGGCTGAAGAAATTTCGAGACGAGCGATCGCCCATCAGATCAATTTGAGACAGATCAACGATCGGACTTTTGGCATTTCTCTCGACGAAACGGTTTGCGCGGATGATTTGATCGCGCTTTTCCAACTTTTTGCGGGAGATCATTCCGCCCATTTCAACCCCGAAGATCTGCTGCCTGTTGCCACCTCGCTTCCCAAAAATTTGACCCGCACGAGTCCTTACCTGACCCATCCCGTTTTCCAGACTTACCGATCTGAGACTGAACTGCTGCGCTATTTGTATCGGCTGCAATCCAGGGATCTGTCGCTGACGACGGCGATGATCCCCCTCGGATCTTGCACGATGAAGCTCAACAGCACCTCAGAAATGGTGCCCGTCACCTGGTCAGAGTTTGGACAGATTCACCCGTTTGCACCCGTTGAGCAGACCGAAGGCTATCAAATTCTGTTTCAACAGTTAGAAGAATGGCTGGCTGAAATCACCGGATTCGCAGGCATTTCGCTGCAACCCAACGCGGGATCTCAAGGCGAATACACAGGACTTTTGGTGATTCGAGAATACCACCAGCAGCGAGGCGAAGGGCACCGCAACATCTGTCTGATTCCTCAATCTGCCCACGGCACCAACCCCGCCAGCGCCGTCATGGCCGGAATGCAAGTCGTGCCGATCGCCTGCGACGACGAAGGTAATATCGATATCGCTGACCTCAAAGCCAAAGCCGAAAAACATCAAGACAACTTATCCGCGCTGATGGTGACCTATCCCTCGACCCACGGCGTTTTTGAAGAAGGGATTGTCGAAATTTGCGCGATCGTTCATGCTCATGGCGGCCAGGTCTACATGGATGGAGCCAACCTGAACGCGCAGGTGGGGCTTTGTCGTCCCGGTGATTTTGGCGCGGATGTCTGCCATTTGAATCTGCACAAAACTTTCTGCATTCCTCACGGCGGCGGTGGGCCGGGGATGGGGCCGATCGGAGTCGTTGCTCATCTGGTGCCCTTTTTACCCAGGCATCCCGTGATCGAGATGGGAGGAAAACAAGGGATTGGAGCCGTTTCCGCCGCGCCGTGGGGCAGTGCCAGCATTCTGCCAATTTCCTGGATGTATATTGCGCTGATGGGCGGTCAAGGTCTGACGGAAGCCACCGAAGTCGCCATTCTCAACGCCAACTACATCGCCAAACGCTTAGAAAATCACTATCCCGTTCTCTACAAAGGCAAAAATGGGCTGGTGGCTCACGAGTGCATTCTCGACTTGCGCCAGTTCAAAAAAAGCGCCGAAATTGAGGTCGATGATATTGCCAAACGGCTGATTGATTATGGGTTCCATCCGCCGACCGTTTCGTGGCCCGTTGCCGGAACCGTAATGGTTGAGCCGACCGAAAGTGAATCCAAACAGGAACTCGATCGCTTTTGTGACGCGATGATTGCCATTCGAGAAGAAATTCGGGCGATTGAAGATGGAGCAGTCGATCGCCAAAACAATCTGCTCAAAAATGCCCCCCACATTGCCGCCGATCTGGTCGCTGAGGAGTGGAATCGTCCCTACTCTCGTCAGGAAGCCGTCTACCCAACCAAATGGACGCGAGAAAACAAATTTTGGGCAACCGTGGGACGAATTGACAATGCGTTTGGCGATCGCAATCTCGTTTGCTCGTGTTTGCCGATGGAGGCTTATGAGGGATGAGGGAGAACTTCGATGATCTGTTCCCCCTTTGGGGGTAATCCGCTGCGCGAGGAGGGATGAGAAGTCAGTCTTTGGGAATTAAAGTCTTTTCCCTTCCTAACTCAACTTGGCGGTGCATTCTAGGATGAGGCGTTGGTTTTCGATCGCATACGGTTGCACTTCTAACGCCTCTCGAAAGGATTGGATGGCTTCGCGATAGTCGCCGATCGCCGCATAACACAGACCCAAACCATTGAGTGCGCCAAAGTGAAAGGGACTGAGCCGCAGAACGGTTTTGCAGTCAGCGATCGCTTTAAAGTACTCTTTGAGCGTGAAATACAGGACGGCGCGGCGGTTCCAGGCTTCGACAAAATCGGGGGTGCTGCTGGTTAACTCAGTGAGTAAGGCTTCGGCTTGAGTGGTGTCACCCTCTTCGAGTAAAGACTGGGCCCGTTGCAGCATCTGAAACCCGACCATTCCTTTCTGCATAAACCAAAATCGCCAAAGCTCTTCGGTAGCATGGACTCGGACGGCTTGATCAGGATTTTTTAGCTCTTGCAGCAGGGAATTGATTTGTGCTTCGTTCATATTGGACGATTGACTCTAGACGGTAGACTTTGGGCTAGGGGCGATGAGTGATTGCCCTCCTTTCCCTATTCTCCAACATTTAAAGTCTGAGGAACTGCCCGCCGAACAACGTACCAATCCAGCCATCTAAGATTTTAGAGATCTGCCTTCTGCCTAACGCTTTATTTTGATATAAGTCCTTTAACGAAAAGTGCGTTCGTTCATCTCCTCAAAAAATAGTTCTTCATTTTGAGTCGCCATTCGTAATGCTATGCGGTCTTGCAAAATTCTTGAATTGAAGTTTCTACGAACCTCTTCGTCAACACGATTGAGCAAGAATGGTATTTCGTGGCCGGCATGGTTCATTTGGCAATCAGCGGTCATCATGCGAAGCATATTTTCTAGATGATCCTCATGTACTTCAAAACCAAAAACTTTGTTTCTTGGCTTAAAGATACCCCTTAAAATGTGAGGGGCATAGTTATTAAGAAATGAGGGTAACGTTCCTCTAGAACTCTCGCCTTGATTTCTGTTAGGAACATTACTATTAGATAAGTGATCTCCAAGAGTTTCTATAATATAAAGTTCTCCTGTTCTTAAAGCACGAGCGTAGGTTGAAAATACTACATTTGCCTTGACGTTTTTCATTACCCCAATGCATTGCTTACCACTAGAAAAAAGGTCTTCGTAAAGACCTACACCTTCTTGGGTAGCTACAAGCCATTCATATACTAGTGTTCCATCAAAAAATATATAAGGCTCCTCAAGCTCTAAGCCGTGTCTTACTTCAAAGTACCTGAGATAAGCAGTTGAAGAAATACCAAAGAGAGCTTGTTCTTGTCGAGCAATGAAATCATTGGTATCCCTAGAATCGCCAAGATAAGCTCTACTAGACCAATAATGTAGCGAATCCTTTAGTGGACGACGATGGGAGATGCTCCCAATTCCTACGCACAAAGCTTGCCCTGATGAGTACATCTGTAGGGGAAGTGCGGGAGTGCCATCTACAGCGGCAACCTGACCTTGCTCCAACTCTGGTGCATTACTAAACAAACCAAACTCAACTTGGCGTAGCCTCGCTCTACCTCCTGGTAGTAATTCTGACGACTCCATCGCTTCTCTTGCTTCACGAGTGATTCGCCGCGCTTGCTCACTATCAAGCATTTCGACAACATCATCAGCAATGCCTCCGAAGGTTGTGGCAAAGTCATCACGGCTAATGCGTCTTGAGCGTCTGACTAACTCACTAAACATAGTCTTTAGTCCTCCCGTTTTTCAAATATATTAAGAACGCAGGTGTCTGATCTCATTCTACGATCGCGCTTTGCCATATTATTCTTTGTTGCACTACCAGGCTCCTGTTGGCGACCGCGAGAAACATAGGTTGTATCGAGCCACATTAAGCCGCAAGAAATAGCCATCGAAGAAACATCTGATGGAACATCGTGATTTGGATCTTCAGGTCTAAGTCCACTCCACTTAGGTAAAAAGACGCATAGCCTTCCATTGGGATTTAAAGATTCGGCTAGAGCAGATATTATTTCTTTCATCCCAGCAAGATAGGTGTCATAGTCCTTGGCTGATGCTAACTGGTCTTTAAATAGATGACTAGATTGACCATAGTACGATGGATCAATGAAGATCCAGTCAGCTTTGAAGGGTAGAGGAATTCGTGCATCATGCTTTTTGATAAAGCGACGACGAGGATATAAATCAAATAGCTTAATTTTCAACCTAAAGCTGGAGTCTTTCTGCCATCGATCGCGGTCATCATAAACACGTTTCAGCATTCCGCTCCCAGCCATTGGATCGACTGCAACACCTGATTGAGGAGCAAAGTAATAGAGTGCATTCGCATAGACTTCTCCAGGAATTGATCCTGGAAAATCTTCTTCTTTTCTCCATTTTGGATGACTAAAAGCCCACCAGTCTGAAGGTTTTATAATATCAAGGTTAGCCTTGATACTACCGTTCCTCTGACACCAATTTCTGTGGATTTGAGTATATGTGGCTTCAGACTCATTTTCGAGAAATTCTACGGCTTCAATTAAGTACTCTTTGGCTCTTTCTCTTTGACGTTGAGCATATTGAAAAAGTAGCGGAGAAGCCTTACGTAAGTTAGCTGTGTTTATACCTGCTTCTTCAACATCAATGATGGCTCGACCCTGTGCAATGAAACCTCTTGCTTTAGCTGGATGAATACCTGTTTGAGTACATAAGTGACTAAGTTTCAACCCATCCGAGCCATTTCCCTCTTGAGTATCAATCATCTGAGAAACTTTAGCCCAGAATTTTGCGCGATAAAATGCACCTCCGGGTTCTCTTTTACAAGCAAGCTCAGCACATTTTATAATCTCTGTAGGGTCTGAGATCTTATCAAAAATAAATTCAGCAGCTTCATAGAAGGAGTCATTGTCTACAGCGTTTTGAAACTGCCTCAAGATGTCTCCCGCTTCATTTTTCTTGTACTGTGCAGATCCGTTACTGGAAACCTCAAGTTGTGAAGAGGGGCGAATGTTGTTTATAGATGCTGTAGTTTGATGAGTCTTAGAAATCAATGTCGTCTCCTATCGCTACCAAGTCTGCTTGCTGATGGATAATCCTAGCACCTGTGTTGTCAGTTCTCATCAGTTCAAATGGTGATGGAGCCATCTGAGCAAGAACCGTAGCTTTTGATTCATATATTGCTACAAGAGCCTGACCCGTTCCTAATCTCATTGCCTGTGGCGAAAACTCTTTACCCATCGTTTGAGTTGCTGCATCTGCTTCAGCTTTGCTGTTTTGCCTCATAACAAATTTTGTATTCAAGTTGTTCATAACTCGCTGAGGAATTTGCGAGGTATTTTGCAAACTAAGAATGATTGAATGATCAACAGATCTTCCTTCCCTCATGACCCGCTCAAACGCACGTTCTAATGCAGAACTGTGCCGAGAGTCGTTATCAAAGATCCGGTGAGCTTCATCCACCATTTGAACAATACCTACTGAGTGTTGTCCGGGGCGTTTACGATACTGCTGACAAACTCGTAAGAAATAGGAAAGGATTAGGGCATAAGATTGTTCATCCATCTGCGAATAGTCAATTACGATCAGTTGTCCTAGACTCACATAGCTCTCAAGGCTGAAAGCCTGAACCGCCTGATTCTGATTGTTATCTAGACGGGATGCGCGAAGGCGGCTTGCGGCTTGTGATCTTATTGCTGTTCCAATAGAATCAAGCCAAGGCATTCCACGACGACGAGCGTTGACTTTTCTTAGAATGGTATTCCCTGTTGATTCATGTATTCTTTCGCGTTCGGATTGAGGTGAAGTAATTCGTCGCTCAACTTCCTCAGTAATGTTCTCTAATGAGTATGTTCGGCGATCACCATTGGTATTTTGACCAATCGTTCTTTCTCTAAGCGTTTGTGCCGCATTCACAAATCCTTCAAACTGATTCTGCTCACCAGGATATGGAAAAAACAAACCTGCGAGAATCTCTGGGGAGAAATCCGAGGCGTGAAATCCAACGACTGTCCGTACATTATTAGGATCACACAATCCGTGAAATCCGACTCGTATTACGTTAGTAACTCCACGAGGACTTAGCCCATATTGATCAAATTGTTGCCAGATTTCGTGAGGTACACCTGGATCTGTATTCGGAATGTTTACTAATCCATAATCTGGTTTGGCATCATGCAAAAGAACACATTTTCCAAAGTTGAGAGCTTGTTCTACAAGATTTGCTGAAACGTTAGATTTTCCTGATCCCGTCCCTCCAGAAACCATGATGTGGTAGTTGAACTTGAGAGCATCGATACATAGAGGAACACCTGCTGCATTGAGAAGCTCACCTACTACGTTAGAACTGCCGTCTTCTCGATCTGCTCTTTGAGGTATGCCAATCACTCTACTGGTGTCTTCAATATTTAACCTGCTTACAACCGCTCCAGGCAGGGGACGTAAGCGTGGTGTTAGCAATTGGCGACCATTATATTGACCCAGAATACCGATTTCAAAAACCTGAACAGATTCTACAGACTGCACTTCTGAGTGTTCCTGCATCAGCCTCAAACCATGCAGAATCGTTGGGTCAAGCCTATTGCTATTGACGATTGAAATATTGCGATTTGGCTCAAGAATCTGACCGATCCATGCCATATCACCCTGATCAACCCGCACGTAATCAAACAGGGCGAACCCTTCATCTATGCTTGCCATTGCTTGTACGTGGGATAAGTCACCACCAGTTCCATCGTGTAGGATAATCATTTAGCTTTCCTTTTGCTTATTTAGCATTCTCACATCTAGTTTGCCCACAACAATTGATCGTTGGTGCCCTCTTGTCTAATGACCCATCCAAGTCCTGAATCCTCCATTGCAAATCTCGATCACTAGATGTTTCCGAATACTCATGTCTTGCGGATAGCCTTAAAACTGATTCAGATTGGCGATTTGGTCAAACTTTTCACTAGTGTAAAACTCAAAATCAAGTGATTAGACAGACACCCTAAAGCTCAAGATTCTACTGAGAAAGCTATAAACAACAGACTACCCAGACAATACCTCCGTGTAAGTGATCATCCGCACAAGTCTCAGTATTTTTTGGGGCGGCGGATTGCTTGAGGACTCTTTAATCACCTAACTATTCAAAGTTTTTTGAATCGCAAAGCTGGTTCACCCTTTGGCAATTAACCTTTGTGCGGCTCACTAAAGCCTACACAGTTCTAATTCTTCTAACTTCGAGGATCTAACCCATCTCGCAGCCCATCGCCCAAAAGATTGAATGCCAGCACAATCAGCGTGATCACCAACCCTGGAAAGAGCGTTGTCCAGGGAGACGAGAGGGAATAGCCGCCTTTGAACGCATCCGACAGCATGGTGCCCAATTCTGGGGTGGGAGGCGGTGGGCCGAGTCCCAAAAAGCCCAATCCTGCCGCTTCGAGGGTGGCAGTGCTGATCGACAACGTTGCCTGAACGACCAGAGGGGCGAGACTGGCAGGGAGAATGTGCCGCCCAATAATCCGCATGGGGGTCGCTCCTAACGCCTTTGCCGCCTGGATAAATTCTTGCTCCCGCAGTGACAACACCACACTTCGGGCCAGCCTGACATAGATAGGAATTTGCACCACCCCAACCGCGATTATTACACTTTGCAAACTCGGCTCTCGAACGGTGGCAATCGCGATCGCAAACAAAATCGGCGGAAACGCCAGCAAAATGTCAGTCACCCAGCCAATAATCACTTCCAGCCAACTGCGAAAATAGCCTGCAAGCAATCCAAAAAACAGCCCGATCGTTGCCCCAAAGCTCACCGACACCAGACTGACGAGCAGCGACATGCGAATTCCATACCACACCAGCACCAGCAAATCGCGCCCCAAACTATCTGTCCCAAACCAATGAGCGCCACTGGGGGCAGCCAACCGAGCTAGATAATCGCGATCGCTCGCCGGGTCATAGGGATACAAAATGGGAGCCAGCAGCGCCATCAAAAAAAGAGCGATCGTCAGCACGAGTCCAATTTTGCCAGAGGTCGATCGTGAGAAGCGCTGGACGGCTTTGTGTCCGAAAATCTGCTCAAAAAATCGCTTCATCGCTGCTAAAGTTCTCACACCACGCTCAGCCCAGTTTACCGGAACTGAATTCGCGGATCGATCCAGGCATAGGAAATATCAACCAGCAGATTGATCACCACAAACATGACGGCAATGAACACCACGCCACCCTGCACCACGGGATAGTCTCGCGCCAAAATTCCTTCATAGACCCAGGAGCCAAGCCCCGGCCAGGAAAAAATTATCTCGGTCAAAATCGCTCCACCCAACAGCGTGCCAAACTGAAGCCCGATCGTCGTATTGATCGGCAACAAGGCATTCTTGAGCGCATGACGAAACACAACTAAGCGATTGGGCAATCCCTTGGCTTTGGCGGTGCGAATGTAGTCTTGGGTGAGAACTTCAAGCATGGCGCTGCGAGTGATGCGGGCAACGATCGCCAGCGGAATGGTTCCCAGAGTCAAAGCTGGCAAGATCAGATGCGACAGCACATCCGCCAGGACGGATAGATTCAGATTTAACAATGCATCCAACCCATAAAATCCGGTGATGGGCTGAAACGAAAATCCAGTCTCGACACTGATCCGCCCACTCGGAGGCAGCCATTTCAGCGTGATAGAGAACAAATAGACCATCAACAACCCCAACCAGTAGACAGGCAGCGAAACCCCAATCAGCGATCCACTCATTAGCAGATTATCCACCAGACGATCTTTATGAACCGCTGCCACAACGCCAGATGGGATTCCTAGAACGATCGCCACGAGCATGGCCGCGATCGACAATTCAAATGTTGCCGCCCAACGACTGCGAATTTCATCTATCACAGGAATGCCGCTAATGATGCTGTTGCCAAACTCTAGTCGCACCATGTTTTCTAGAAAGGCAAAGTATTGCTGGTCTAACGGTCTGTCGAGACCCAACTGTTCTCTTAAAGTCGTGATCTGATCGGGAGTGGCTCGTTCGCCTGCCAGGACGATCGCCGGATCTCCAGGAATCAGCCGCAATAGCAAAAATACAGCGAAAGTGATGCCAAACAAGACAGGCAGCAGACCGAGGAGGCGTTTGAGAATGTATTGGGGCATATCGGAGGTGAGGAGTGAGGAGTGAGGAGTGAGGAGAGTGGAATTAAGAATCGGAACGCTTTCCTTCTTCGCTCAAGCCGATGATTGCAGTAATCAGGGTTGTGGCATCAAAGGGTTTTGACAAATAGACCTGAAAGCCTGCTAGAGACGGATCGGTGCGGACGGTTTCTAGAGTTTCGCCTGTCAGAGCGATCGCGGGCGTAAATTGGCCTATTTTGGAATCGCGATCACGCAACCGCTGCAAAACTCCTGCACCAATGCCGTCGGGTAGCCGAATATTACTCAAAAGCACATCGGGAAAGAAGGTTTCTAATGCCTGGAGTCCTTCTCTGACAGAGCCAACCGCAAGCACAGTGGCACCCTGACGCTCTAGTAGTACCATGAGAGCGGTGCGGGTGATTGCTTCATCCTCAACGATGAGAATCTGTAAATGGTTTAACCTTTGAGCAGATGTTGACAAAATATCTAATTACCAAAGTACTTTTGGGAAGTTAATTTCTTATCGTAATAAATTAACGCCCCTTTCGATAGATTGCAGAAATTATTAGGTCTATTTCTGTGAACGCTATGTCCTCTTCAAAAGAGTGCTAGTCCTAGAAAAACGCAGAGTGCAGCCCAGAGTCTACGGTTCCTTATTCATTTCACCCTATGGCCAGTGTTCGCTTAGATGGAATTACACGACGGTTTAGCAAATCTGTGGCGATCGCCGACATTACCTTTGAGGTGCCCGATGGTCAATTTTGGGTGCTGGTGGGCCCGTCTGGCTGTGGCAAATCGACGGTTTTGAGAACGATCGCCGGACTCGAATCTGCAACCTCTGGCAACTTGTACATCGGTGAAACGCTGGTCAACCAAGTTCCTGCTCGACAGCGCGACGTAGCGATGGTCTTTCAAAACTATGCGCTTTATCCTCACATGACGGTGGCGGAGAATATTGCTTTTGGGCTGAAGATGCGTCAGATCGACTTCAAAACGCAGCAAGAACGCATCGAAACCGTCGCCCGAATTTTAGAAATTTCCCACCTGCTCGATCGCAAGCCTCGCCAACTCTCCGGCGGTCAACAACAGCGCGTGGCCCTGGGAAGAGCGATCGCCCGTCAGCCTCAAGTCTTTTTATTAGACGAACCGTTGTCTAACCTGGATGCTCAACTACGTGACGGCACTCGATCAGAACTCAAACAACTTCATCAGCGCGTTGGCATCACAACCATTTACGTCACCCATGATCAAGTCGAAGCGATGACGCTGGCAGATCAGATTGTCATTCTCGATCGCGGCACCATTCAGCAAATTGGCGACCCTCAAGAAATCTACGCCCTACCCCAAAATCGGATGGTTGCCACCTTCTTGGGCAGTCCTCCGATGAATCTTTTGCCAGCCATCTACACAGGCTCAGGCTTTCAGATCGAAGGGCAGACCATCCCCTGTCCCACAGCCCTACCAGCCAAACTGAGACTCGCTTCTGGGCAATCTCTCGATCTCGGCATTCGTCCAGAACATTTGCAAGTCAGCCAAGACGCTGGACATCTAATCACCGAAGTCAGCCTGATCGAACCCTTGGGGCGAGAAACTCTAGTTCGAGTCAGGTTGCCTTCAGGGAACCGATCGTTCCTCAACGTTCAAACTCATCCTGATCTGCCTCTACACCTTGGCGATCGTCTCTCTCTCACCCTGGACTTTGACCATCTTTTTCTCTTTGACCCAGCGACAGGCGATCGAATGTATCCAATTAAAAGCAAAGAAATTTAACAGCTAAGACTGAAACATAAAGAGCAAAATCCCTCATCCCTCTCGCAAAGCGGATTACCTCCAAAGGGGGAACAGATCATCGAAGTTCTCACTCATCCCTGATAAAGCCCCTTTACCCACTCCCATTCTTTTGTCAGTCCGTCTACAAGAGAAACTTGAGGCTGATACCCCAAAATCCTCTGCGCCTTAGACACATCCGCCGCCGTATGTCGAGCGTCTCCCATCGCCTTCTCAATGTGATCGCGACGAATTGGACGACCAACAATCTGCTCCATCGTATCGATCACTTCCGTCAACACAACCCGACTGCCGCCACCAATGTTGAACACTTCACCGATCGCTTCAGGAGTGGCCTCTGCTGCTAGATTGGCCGCGATCGCATCACTGACAAAGGTAAAATCTCTGGTTTGCTGACCGTCTCCGTAGATAGCGATCGGCTGATCCTCTAAAACCGCCTTAAAGAACTTGTGAAAGCCCATATCAGGACGCTGACGCGGGCCATACACCGTGAAATATCGCAGCGCACAGTAAGGCACCCCAAAATTTTGGTGATACAGCCCACATAGCCTTTCTGCCGCGAGTTTGGTGATGCCGTAGGGCGAGACGGGCTGGGGGCAAATCGTTTCAGCGGTCGGTAGCGTCTCGGCATTGCCATACACCGAGGAGGTCGAGGCGTAGATAAACCGTTTCAGATCTTGGGCATCCTTTGCTGCCTCTAGCATGACCTGTGTAGAACTAATGTTGCGTTCTGTGTAAAATCGAAACCCTTTGCCCCAGCTTGCTCGTACCCCCGCCTGAGCCGCTTGATGGTAGACCACATCGACCCCCTTTAAAAGCGACTGCCAATCGAGAAACTGAATGTCTCCCTCAACCAGCTTAAAGTTGGGGTGATCTGTGAAATTGGACACGTTTTTCCACTTTAGGGCAGGGTCATAGTAGTTGTTAAATTCGTCAACGCCGATCACACGCTCACCTCGATCGAGCAATGCCTCTACCAAATGAGATCCAATAAATCCTGCTGCGCCTGTGACGATACTTGTAACCATGTTTGTTTCCGCTAATAGATGAGGTTCTAATCTAAAACGTTGTGCCCACACGGTCGCCATTCCTCAATCTACCCTAAATAGATAAGCTGAATTTGTGAACCGCAGGAACACTCAAAAGTAGAAGAAATCGTAGGTTTAAAGATCTAAGGGGGCAACTCGATCGACAAACAAACACCCTAAATTTTAGTAAAATCTAACGCTTAATTTTGCTGACAATCTGTTGAAAAAAACCGGGCTTTTTGGGGGCTAGGGTCGCTTCTACTAAAGGCTTTTCTTCATGCAGATAGCGGTAATGCTCCCAAACATCCCAATAGGGGCAATCTGGCTGAATCCGAATGCCTGCCCAATGTAAATATTGCAAAGGTTGATCAACGCTAGGATCAGCTAATTGGTAGTTTTCAGTCCGAGTAAAATGACTGGTACCTCCCCAGTTTCCAGGTGCTCCGCCGGGTCTACGAATGATGTTGAATCGGCGGGCAATGCGCTTCAAAATCATGTAGTTGATAATTGGTTGGTCAGAAGTCTTTTGAGAGAAGTCAAAATATTCAGGATGGGCTGCACATTCCGCAAAGGTTTCGTAGATTTCTTGTTCAGAAACCAATCCTTTTTTGGAAGCCCAAAATCCACCGTTAAACATATCTTTCAAATCACTTTCGGTAAAGACGTTTTCCTCGACCACTTTGGAGGTAAAGACGTTTTTGATTCCTCCCAAATGCTGATAGTCACAGCAGAGAAAATCATACTCAGAAAAGTAATTTAGGTTGTCGATGATCTTCTCGAATACAACAATATCGGTATCAATGTAGAGAAACTCATCAAACTCACCAAACCAACAAGCCTGCTTGCGAAACTGGTTAGGACGCGCAAAAAAATCACTGCCAAAAGCTTCATGAAGCCGCTTCGACAAGCGATCGATAAACTCCAAATCCTTGTAAATTTCAACGCCATGACGCTGCTTGAGAATTTCTGCAACCGTGTGATAGTTGTCGTCATAGGGAATTAGCACGATCGGTGTTTCTATATCGTGGATGCGAATGCTATTGATGAGAGCGATCGCGTGATCCGTTACTTTATCGTTTGCAGTAATGTAAATTCCACGACTCATGACTGAACTCCTTGTGCAACTAACTTGATTTTTTCGAGAACCCGACTGACTAAACTGGGCGGCGAGGGTGGGTGGTAAGGGATGGGTGAGGTGTTGAAGACAGGTCTATTTTCAGGTTCCTTAAGGTAGCGATAATGGAGGAATAAATCTCGGTAGGGAAAGTCAACATTTTCGCCTGAACAAAGATTGCGAAATAGACTAGAGGACAATCCAATGTAGTGAATATAAACTAGTCGCTTGCCGTGATCATACAGAATGTGATCTTGTTCTGAAAAATGAGGCGAAGTGACACAGCAACCTGTTTTTTGGTCGGTTGGTAACTGTAAAGCAAAGTTGTAAATAGAAAGCTGCGATCGCATCACCATGTAATTGAGAATCGTCTGGTCTGGTGCCATGCAATACAAGACTTCTGCTTCTCCACTTTGCAGACTCTTCAGCAGCCAGTCCAACTTTTCGGCACTAAACGTATTCTTTTTTGCGGCATAAAGTCCAGAGCAAAAAATCTCAGCGTTGAGTCTTTCTGCTGAAAAAACCTTTTTAAGTTGGCGAGAAGCCGCCTCGTAAACGTGATCAATATCTCGATATTGGAAGTCGTAAACCACCCAATCGTGATGATTTAATTGCTCAAAAATGGGGGTTATATCTCCCATCAACAGCGTATCTGCATCCATGTAGAGAAACTGATCGAACGGGCCGTCAAATGCACAAAATCGCCGATGAGTGCCGATGCGATGGTAGCGCTCCAAACTGTGTTTTTGCCACTGTTGTTGAGCCGTTGGATGGCTATCCCAAATTTGCTTAACGTAGCGATCCCAGCGGTCGATCGACTCCTGATCTTGATAAAGCTGAACATTGGGTCTTTTGGCGATTTCCATCTCAATACGACTGGTGGTGTTGTCGTAGGGATAGACACAGACCGGAAAGTCTGACCCCATAATGGCTTCGATGCTGTTGAGGAGAGCAACTAGCTGCTCGTAAACGTAATCATTGGCGAGGGTACAGATTCCGTTCATAAAAAGGATGAGGGATGAGGGGTGAACTAGAATTTTTGGGTGTAGTCGGAGAGCCAATTTAGAAGGTTGAGCTTATGGAGGATGATTTGTCTGGCTTCGGCGATCGCTTCCTTGGCTTCATACCAGGCATCAGGAGTGGCGGTGACTTCTTGAATGTAGGACAGCCCTTTTTCGTCGAGACTGGGCAACCGTAGAAAGCTGCCCGGAGGGAGAAGCTTGTCGGCCGCCGAACCGCCGTAGTAAATCGGTAAACACCAGCAGAGGAGCGAATCCCAGAGTTTTTCACTCACATACCAATCATTGTCGGCGTAGTTCTCGATGGCTAAGTTGTAGCGGTAGGGTGACATCGCATACCATTTGCTGTTGACTCTGCCCGTCGTTTGCGCCCAGTCAGGGAGGCCGCGTCCGTATAGGTCAAAGGGCACCTGATGAGATTGCAGCAAGCGAAGAAAGTCTAGTCGTTTGCGGTGGTTTTCGGTGCGGCTGATGCCAGAGGTGATCCAGCTACAGGGGCGAATCTTTTCGGGGACGGGCATTTCGTTCAGTTCGCGAAACGAGTTGTGGACGTACCAGATGGCAGGCATGTAGTCGGGGACAGGCGCAAAATCATCGGGCCCAGATACGTAACCGCAGTATTGTTCTGCTTGCTGATAGTTCCATTGGTTGGCGTGAATAACTTCCTCTAGAGGCGGTTCTCGGAGCAGATAGATGATTCGCTCTGAAGGGACACCGCGCAGTTGGGAATAGATGTCTGGCGGAGGGGTCTGCTTGCGAAATTTGTCGCGCCAGGAGGGTTGGGGAGTCGATCGCGGAAAATCAAACTGATACATCAGCAAAAAATCTGGCTGCGTCGCCGGGGCCTGAATTTGAATATTGCCCCACTGACCAAACGGGTAGGGAGTTTGCTGCCACAGCCAATCGCTCGGACTTGGATTTAGCCCTGCATAGCTGCTCAACATACCAACAATTTTTTTACTCATGTCCTGACTCATGTGCTTCGACCAATTTGATGACTAATCCACTAAATTGAGAAATTCAAAAAGAGGTGGGCCGCTAACTGACCTCTGTGACGCGGGGTTGAGGCGCAGATTCCACTGTCTGTTGGTTTGAGGCCTCCAGCGTCTCCAATTCTTTGACCAGATGTAGGGCGGACTGATAAGCGTCTTGAGTAAAGCGAGTTCGCTCGTCTGCATCGTCAATTACACCATCGACCACCAATCGCAGTGACCCAATCATTGAGTTGAGCGAAGTCCGCAGTTCGTAAGAAATCTGAGTCAGCAGATCGTGATTTTTCCGCTCTTTGTCAGAAAACTGCATGTCGTGGAGCCGCGCATAATAGCCCCCTTTTCGTAACAGATCAGTGTGGGAGCCAACTTCGACAACCCGCCCTTTGTCGAGAACGGCAATCTGGTGCGCTTTCTGAATCGTGGAGAGACGGTGGGCGATGACTAACGTGGTGCGATCGCGGCTCAAATCATCCAATGCCTGCTGTACCAATCGTTCAGAGACGGTATCCAGCGCACTTGTGGCTTCGTCAAGAATCAGAATGTCGGGGTTTCGCAATAGGGCACGCGCGATCGCCAGTCGTTGTCTTTGCCCCCCAGAAAGCATGACACCTCGGTCGCCGATCGTGGTTTCAAACCCCTGGGGCAGTTTGATGATGAATTCGTAAGCGTTGGCGCGTTTTGCGGCCTCGATCACATCGTTGTCGGTGGCATCCTGGCGAGCGTAGGCGATGTTGTTGCGAACGGAGTCGTTAAACAAAAAGGTGTCCTGGCTAACAATGCCCATTGATCGTCTCAAGTCGCGTGGGTCAAAGTCTTTGAGGTCGGTGCCGTCGATCGTAATGCGTCCACTTGTCACGTCATAAAATCGAGGCAGCAAATCCGCCAAGGTGGACTTTCCGGCACCAGAAGATCCGACGAGGGCGAGGGTTGTGCCTTTGGGCAGCCACAGATCGATGTTGTTGAGCACCAGATCTTCGTGACCGGGATAGGCAAAAGACAACCCCTCAAATCGAATGCCTTCTTGAATTGGGCGATAAGCCTGAGAACCACTTTTCATAAACGGCTTGTTGTCTCGGCGCAAAAAATCATGCACGATCGCGACGCTAGGAGACGTGCTGGCAAAACTGCTGCGAATGCTGTTGAGTTGACTCACAAAGGGCAGCAGTCGAAACAGCAGCAGCAAATAGGTGAGCAAAACTGTTGAAAGGGAAGCCATCTGGTCGCGAAAGAAAAGCTGACCCAGAATGACGATCGCCAGCACCGTAAGAATCCCTGCCATCTCGTTGATAGGGCCAACCAGTGCAGTATTCGCCTGAGACTGAAATTCTGCTTTTTCACGCCGATGAATCAGTTGGTTGAGTTTGCGATGTTCTTGAGCTTCGTGACCTGTGGCTTTGACAAGACGGATACCGTTGAGAATTTCGAGTAGCGCAACCGAATATTCTCTGGACTGCTCTGAAAGTTCTCGCCCATAAATCTGAGCGCGTTTGACAAAGTAGTGATTGGCGAGCGACACCAAAAACAACAGTGCGGTCGAGGCTAATGTCAACTGCCAGGAAATCGCCAACAACAGGGCGACAAACACCAAAACAGTTGCCACCGTTGTGATCATATTGATCGCAGTCCGAATGGCACCCGCCGCTTGAGCCACTTCTGCACCGAGACGATTGATCAAGTCGCCCACTTTAGTTTTGACGTAGAAGTCTAAATCTACATCCAGAAGTAGCTTCAGCCCTTCGTTACGGATGTCGTTGACCAGAGCGCGAGATAGGTGACTGGAGGATAGAGAACCCACATACCCAGTTATGTTTTTGAGCAAGATTGCCAGCAAAATCAAGCCCAGCATGATTCCAGCCTGACTGCTGCCTGCACTGCCATCCAGTCTAGAAAAAATAGGCTGCAAGACGGGCGGTGCGCCCCTAAAATTGACTTGTTGTCCTAGAAATCCCAGAATTACTGGGACAATCAGAACGGTACTCACGCCGTTGAACAAGGCTCCCGAAAATCCCAAAACGATCGTGGCAACAATCCAGGTTGGATAACGAAGGGCAAAGTTGAGGAGCAGCTTGTTGGGGGACATGCACAATTTCCAGATAGACAGCAAGTAAAGTTTGACAACCGTTGGGGCGCGGGTCTTTTTTATTTATCCCGTCATGACTTGAAGTCGATCAGGTTGAGTAAAACAACTTCAAGAGCCAGGGATGAGAGAGGATACGGCGATCGAGCGCCCTTTTCCTGAAGGTGAGGAGGGGGGAAAGTAGAAAAAGGCACGTGGCTCCTTCATTCTTAAACTGCGATCGTGGATCGAATCCGGACGAGTCAGATTGTTGCAGATTACCCTGGTGGCGACTTTGTAGAGCGGAATTGGGGAAGTGGAGCCGGGGAATGGGTATTTTGAGTCAGTAGTCTCTCAGTAAGGTCGATATGAACCAGGATTTGATCAAACTTCCGCACTTGTTGGATGACGTTCCGCTTCCTGATTTGTTACCTCCGATCGTGTTGGTTGCGTTTACTCGTCCTGAGCTTTTGCAGCAGGTGCTCGTGGCGATTAGTCAACAGTCTTTGTCACCGCAACAGATCTTAGCCTTTGTGGATGGAGCAAGAAGCCCAAAAGATGAACTCTTAATCAATGAATGTGTTGCTTTATTAAAGGAGTTCTCACAAAAAATTCCGGTCGAGATTGTGGTGCGTCCTGAGAATCTGGGCTGCGATCGCAATGTGGTGGCTGCCCTGACGGAAGTGAGCGATCGCTATGATTCGTTTATCTATCTAGAAGACGATGTGGTGCCCAATCCAGGGTTTTATGACCGAGTGTGTCGATTACTAGAAGCTTACCGAAATTATCCTCAAATTGGGTCGGTGTCGGCCTTTGCCAACTTTCCGAATGAGTTGGAGCCGCTGATCGATCGAGATTTTATCGTCTCCAATCGGGTGTTTGCGTTGGGGTTTGGGATGTGGAGCGATCGCTGGAAGAAACTCAATTTAGCAAGTCAGCCCCAGGGGTCAAATCCATTCCAGAATTACTATCGGATTCCAGCAACGATTCAGACGAAACATACGTTGTTAAATCAGTTTTTTATCGAAAAAAATCGTCAGACAGATTGGGTGATCACGATGACGCTGAATGCGCTGTCACACAATTTAGTTCACATTACGCCCAAAGTTTCGTTTGTCAAAAACATTGGATTTGGACACCCAGAAGCTAAGACTTATCGAGGCGCGGAGCCTGATTGGATTAATTTTAGATTTGATCCGGAGGCTCATCCCAACAGCTTGCCAGATCGTTTGGAGCTAATGGACGGATTGGCAAAACCACTCAATGGGATGGAGCTAGTACAGCATTTAGAGAAGGCGAACGGCGTGTGGTTGAGTGTGCCCGCGATCGCCCACTTTCTCCAAAAATATCCAGGCATGGAGAATATGAAGGCTTTTCTAAAGCTATTTCTATCCCGTGCGCCAGTCATGCTCAGACGTTGGAGAAGTGGTTTACCTGTATAGTATTCGGTGAAATTGTTTGCTAAGGTTACAAGTCACAGAATCCCCCTTAAAGTTCTGAAGTTCTCCAAAACTGGTAGCTTGAGGGCAGAAGATCTAAACACCGAAGATTCCAAACACCGAAGATTCCAAACACCAAAGCGAAAAATTAAAGCAACTTAGCGATTAGCGATCGGACTTAAAGAACACTTCATAGGGCAAAAAGAACCGCCTTAAAAAGCCATGAGGCAAGACCTTTCCGCCATCTGCATCGATCGGCAAATATTGAGAGCGATAGGCTTCCAGGGCTTGTCGCTTTTTAAGTTGGACGGGCTTGATCGAGAGGCGACAGGCACCCGCTAATTCAGATAGCTTGACTTCTTGAAAGAGCCGCGTTTTCCAAAGAATCCAAATCGGATACTCAAACAACTCGATCGCTTGTCCTGACGCTGCGATCGCCTTCTTAACTAAGGTGTGAGTCACTTCATGGTCGGCGCTGCGATCGTGACGGTGAGTGACATAGATTTCACCCGGTTGAAAGTCGTGAATAATTTGGGTTAACTGATCGGTGGCTCGTTGGCGATCGCTGTCTGTTGTGTATCTCAGCTTGCCGTCTCGGTGGTCGAGAAAGTGAATCTGATCTGCCTCTACGCCCAAAATGGATAGGGCTTCTAGCGCCTCCTGTTTGCGGATTGGAGCAATTTCGCCCGACTTAAAGTTGGGATGCCAGAGATGAGAAGCCGCCCCATCGGTGACAAATACAATTTGTACGGGGGTTCCCTGTTCTCGCTTGAGGGCGATCAATCCCCCACAGCCAAGGGTTTCATCATCCTGGTGAGGAGAGACGATGAGAGCCGATTTTTGAGAAAGGGCGATCGCCGGACTGCTCACCGCCAGCCCTAGATACTGAAACCAGCACAGCCACGCAGGAGATTCGTATTTTTGAAGCCAGTACAGTTTATTTTGAATTCGATTCAACAGTTTTTTCACAAATCAATTGCTCTAAAAGGCTGAAATAATGCTTGATAAAATGGTGGCCATCGCATCCACGCTGTAGTGTTGGACGCATCGTTCTCTAGCGCGTCGTCCCTGCTCAGTGGCTTCCTCTAAATGTTGAAAAATCCAGGAAATTTTGTCAGCCAATTGTTCTGGAGAACTGGGCGCAACGAGATATCCGGTGTCTCCTAAAATTTTGGGCACGTCGCCTACCGTGGTTGATAGAACGGGTTTTGCCATCGCCATCCCGTCAGTCAGTTTGAGCGGAAATTGGGCCGTCGTCGCTGGGTCATCCCGTTGAGGAATCACGATCGCATGAGCCGCCGAGACAATTTCGGGCATCGATTCGTAGGAGGCTTTGGGCAGCTTGATGATCCAGCGTCCCCATTTCTCGATCAGTTGATTGTCGTAGTCGTCGTAGGGACTGCCGCCCACAATGACTAATCGCAAATCGGGCTGATTCAACAAATCCAGAGCGGTCAACACGTCTTCTAGCCCTTTGTAGGGACGAGGCGCACCTGGAAACATCAAAATTCGATACTCAGAAAGACCATAGCGATCGCGGCTAACGTGAGGATCGTAGCGATCGGGGTCAAACAGCATCGTATCCTTGCCGTTGGGAATATAAATGCCCCCAAACCGTTTCTGCATGGCTTCTGTATGAACGGTGACAACATCGGCACGAGAAACAAGCTGCTCCGCCCACTGGAGGTAGAGAGGATGATCGGGGTTTCGCAGCGCTCCGTCTGATTTGAGCAAGTCTTTAGCAAATTGCCGAATGTTGGGACGGTATTGCCAGCGATCGCCGCCATGCCAACTCATTTCCCAATCGTCGATGTCTGAAATCACCGGGCGATTGCTCCGTCCTTTTTTGAGCAGTGCCAGCCCCAGACTCGTCAGCTTGGTTTTGTAGGCGTAGAGCATATCGCCGTCAATCTGGTCGAGTAGCTGTTTGGCGTTGGCAAAAAAAGCGGGATAGGGTTTTGCGGGAATTACTTTGATCGGAATCTCAGATGTGAAGGTGGCGTGAGCGTGTCCCTCAAAGACAAAGCCAACGATTTCAACCTCGTGTCCAATCTTTCTCAACGCCTGACTCAGCAAAAAGGGGCGAACGGCTCCCCCACCCCACCGACCAACGCCACTCTGGGATAGATCGCTAACGATGAGTGAAATCTTTTTCATTCCAGTAGTTTCGGAAGTTGCTCTGTATCCAGGTTCCCAAAATTTTTGAGAAGTCGGGATTTTTACCTTTGCGGGGTGCGTTTAATCAGTAAGTTTGACCTGGCCTGCCAAAATATGATCAAAAATGCGATTAATTCGACGGCGATCGTTCTCAGTTGCTCTCTGATTAGACAGTAGAATCGAGGCCAAATGAAGATATTCCTGACGATTGAGTTGCCCTGATTTTAAGATTGTCTCAATGAGATGGGGGGTGGGCAGATGCGATCGCGGGATTGCCACTCTTACCATAGGTTTAGTTGAAGGGCCCGCAGGCCAGTAGATGCTGTCTCATTTTTGACGCAGGAACGCTTATTTGGGCGAAGTAGCCATCAGTGAATTGTAAAAACTTGATGAACTTCTCTCTAGATCGATTCTCTACACTTAAGTATTGACTGCCTGTATCCAAAACCACACACAAGCCCAAAAATTGGAAAGAATGCAAATCTACCGACTTTCTGCCCTTTCAGACAACTACATCTTCTTGCTGCATGATGTTTGGCGTAATATTGCCGTAGTTGTCGATCCGGCTGAACCTTACCCAGTTTTACAGCAGCTTGATAAACTTGGCGCAGAATTAGTTGCCATTTTGAACACGCATCATCACGGAGATCACGTTGGGGCAAACTCGGATCTGTTGCGGCGGTTTCCCAAAGCGATCGTGTATGGCGGCGCAGAAGATCGCGGCAGAATTCCCGGACAAACGGTGTTTTTGCGAGAAGGAGATCGGGTGGAGTTTGGCGATCGAGTGGCAGAGGTGCTGTTTGTGCCGGGACATACTCGCGCTCACATTGCTTATTATTTTGCAGCGAATGTGCCTGGTCAGTCAGGAGACTTGTTTTGTGGAGACACGTTGTTTTCGGGCGGCTGCGGCAGATTGTTTGAAGGCACCCCGGCTCAGATGGTTCAGTCGCTGACCAAAATTCGGGCGTTACCGGACGATACAAACATTTGGTGTGCCCATGAGTACACATTGAGTAATCTAAAATTTGCGGTGACGGTCGATCGTGGCAATTCTGCTTTAAATGCGCGTTTTGCAGAAGTGCAGTCTCTCAGAACCCACAATCAACCAACCATTCCTTCGTCGCTCAAAATTGAGAAACAAACGAATCCCTTTTTGCGTTGGGACGATCGTGCCGTTCAACAAGCGATGAATAGTCAGGACGTTGTGCAAACTTTTGCGACGCTGCGAAAGAAAAAAGATGTGTTTTAGAGATGGGCAATCCAGCGCTTTTCGACCTCCAAATCTGTTAGCGAATCTTGCTTAAAGCAGCCACCCAAATTACTGTCGAGCTAACATCTATCAGAAGACGGATATCGTAGACTGTCAGCCGCAATGATCCATTCAAAAATCTATTTCTCTGAAGCATTGATTTTTGGAGTAATCAAGCAAAAGAGTTAAGAACTTTCTCTATTGTCCACGAGTTGGTCGTGTTCTAAAGAGGTTAGAAATTTCAAGAAATAGTGACAAATGAAATTTATCTACCGATGCGTTAAATCTTTGTAGAGATGTTGATTCTTCAATACTTTTACGGGGTTTCACCTATGATTTCTTCGTATTTTCCCTGAGTTTTGAGCGTTACAATTCTACGATCGTCTCAAATTTGTAGCAGAACTAACAATCTGCAATTTTTTGCCGCAGTATTTTCAAATTGCTAACCAAAGGCACACAGCATTAGGCTAACCTCACACATCGACAAAGCTTTCTACACAGCATCAGCAGTTTTGCTCAAAGAGATTGCTGGACATAGAAGGACTTCTTAATAGATGGTCTGTTCTATGCGATCGACTGACTACAAGGTTTTGTTCATCTTCAAGTAATTTAGTTAAGCCAATTTCTTCACGGATTCATCAGGAGTGTGTATGAAGCAAAGCTTTTTGAGAATGGTTGTCTATCCTCTTGTCTACAGATCTACAGAATTGTCAGGATTGACGATCGCCAATTGAACGAAGTCATTGACTAACTAGAAACTTGCTGCTTTCTAATGTGATGGAGAGTTTGTTAACTCAAGCATTCCAGGCAGTTGAAAGCGTAGGAAATTGAGAAAGTTAGCCAATTTTGAGAAGGTACAAGATGCTTTTCTCAAAGTCTGGTGAGGTGTTACCGTGCGAACTTTTCAGGCGAAACTCTGGCTGTGAAAGTTTGTAGAAGTCTGGTGCGTTGAGAGTCATCTACCGAGTGGAGGAGCGATCGTGAAACGTCGAGATTTTATTGTTCAGGTGGCGGCAGCGGGGGGTTCGACTTATGCCGCGATGAAGGCGTTGGACTTGTTTGGAGAAAGCAATCCAGCCGCTGCTCAGGGCAGAGAGTTACAGATTCGACCGGGGCGGGGGGCGCGAGTCATTATTTTGGGAGCCGGACTCGCAGGCATGACGGCCGCCTATGAACTTCGGAAGGCGGGCTATCGATGCACCATTTTAGAAGCGAGAAATCGATCGGGCGGACGCTGTTGGACAGTGCGCGGCGGCGATCAGATTGTGGAAACAACGGGTACAGTTCAGACGGCGCAGTTTGCTAAAGGAGAATACTTTAACCCTGGCCCCGCTCGGATTCCTCAACATCACATCACGATCGACTACTGCCGCGAATTGGGAGTCAAGCTAGAGATTTTTGGCAACCTCAACTATCAGCAGTACTACTACAACGAGGGCGTTCCGGGTGGGTTAGCAGGGCGAAAAGTGAGGGCGCGTCAGGCAAAAGCTGACATCAGAGGCTATCTTGCAGAACTGTTGGCCAAAGCTGCTAATCAAGGCGCGTTAGAGGCTCCGCTCAGTGCCGAAGATCGAGAAAGATTGGTGGTATTTTTGAGAACCTATGGGGGACTTGATCCTGACTTGTTTTACCGGGGGTCAAGCCGTCGTGGATTTGATGCCGAAAAGCAGGGAGCGGGCGATCGTCCCGGTAAGTTTGAAAGTCCCTATTCACTCAGTGCGCTGATCAATCAAGGATTCGCTAACTACGAAGCATTTGAGCAGGGCTACGACCAACAGATGTTGATGTTTCAACCTGTAGGAGGATTGGATCAAATCGCCAAAGCGCTGGAGCGAAAGGTACGATCGACCATTCAGTTTGACGCTGAAGTGCAAGAAATTCGCAAAACACCCAACGGAGTGCGGATTGTATATAACCAAAATGGCAATGTGCAACAAGCCGTTGGAGAGTATTGTATTTGCACCATTCCGTTGACGGTGTTGAGCAAGATTCCTGCTGACTTTTCGCCAGATATGCAGGCGGCGATCGCGGGTGTTGAATATGCCGTCACTGGTAAATCTGCCCTGCAATTTAACCGTCGCTTTTGGGAAGAAGATGAGCAAATCATGGGCGGTATCACGAGTACCAACATTGGTTTGGCAACGATCTGGTATCCCTCTTATGGCTATCTATCTCGGCGCGGTGTGGTGGTTGGCTACTACAACTTTGGAGCGGTGGCCGCAGAATTTGGAGCATTACAGCCTGGAGAACGAGTACAGCGCGCCCTAGCACTAGGTAGTAGAATTCATCCACAATACAACAATCACTTTGAGACGGGCTGTTCGATCTATTGGCCCAATGTGCCTTATAACTTGGGCGGCTGGGCAACTTACACAACCCAATCTCGCCAACAGTTTTACTCCAGACTCAATGCACCAGACGGCAGGATCTATCTCGCAGGTGAGCATCTAAGCTATCTAACAGGCTGGATGGCTGGTTCATTTGAGTCGGCGCGAGTGGTAGTGCAGCAGATTGGAGCGCAGGGTTAGAGGAGGTGAGCAGTGAAGAAGACGTTAGATGAAAGACAAGAGACGTTAGACGAACGCAAGAGACGCTAGACAAAAGACTGAAGACTTAAAACACTTTCCTGATGAAAGGTGATGTGCAACTTCTCGGAGTTCTCATTTAACTTGACGTGAATTTGATGAAATCTTTAGCAAAAAAACTTCATCGAATTCACTAACTTGAGTTTTTGGCATCACTTCGCGTCTATTCAAAGTCTAAAGTCTAGAATCCAATGTCCAGAGTTCAATTGAAGATCAAGTAAGTAAAGGAAACATCATGGCAAAGTGGTTTGGTCAGATTGTGAAAGGTAGACGCTGGTTGGTCGCCGTTTTTACCATTCTTTTTAGTGTGACGGTGTTGACGGTGGCGGTGCAGGCGCAGACGGTGCGGACGCCTAGAGTGGTAACGTTTACGCCGGGTGGGGCAACTTCTCCAATTTCTGCGGGTGTGGCATTTCCCAAGGATGTAGGGTATTACTTCACCAGTGGAACGGTGCCGCCTGCCGTTAATTTAGACGCTCCTGCAACAAGCCGCGATCGCTTTGGAGACACCTATACTCAAGCTAAAGGTACACTGACTCGCATCAAAGAGTTGTTAGAATCTCAAGGACTGGGACTCAAAGATGTGGCGTTTTTGATTTGCTATCTGGTTCCTGATCCCGCACTGAATGGACAAGTGGACTATCAAGGATGGTTTACGGCTTATGGAGAGTTTTTCAATAATCCAGACAACCCTGTTAAGACGGCCCGTTCTACACTAGGGGTACAAGGTTTAGTCAATCCAGGCTGGCTCGTTGAAATTGAAGCGATCGCGGTTTATCCTCGCAGGTAGACTCGATATTGTTAAAACGTTTTTTCTGCACGATTCCTCCACTTTTTTATTGGTGATGCAAATGAATCTGATTGTAAAATCAAGCGCGATCGCTCTAGGGCTACTCATTAGTTTGGGTGGAACGATCGTCCTCGTCTCGTCGGCTGAGGCAGATACCAAAGCGCCCAATTCGTCAGGTGGCTCATCGGTGAAGGAAATCGATCAGGTGATCAGTTCTGACACCCAAACTTATCCAGAGTTGGTGCAACAGGCTGAAACGCTGGCGACTCAATTGATCAATCGAGAATTGCAGAATGCTGCGGTGCAAACTGTTGTTGTGAGAGTTTCGGGCGATCGTTTTGGTAGTGTTGCGCCGATTTTGCTAGTCAAGGTTTCTCGCAAAGACTGGCAAGCCAAACCTAACATTCGCGACTGGTCGAGATATGCGGGTCAATCTTCTCAACAACTGTTGGGCTATCTCAATCCGCCTCCCCCTCAAGCGCCCGTTGCTTCGTCCTATACTCCAGAATATGTGCCTGAGACTGCGCCTGCGGTGTCGTCGGGTGGGGCGGCGGTCTCTAATGGGTCGGGTCAGAGAAGGGCTGCTACGAGCAATCGTGCCGTCAATCCTTTGATTTCTGGGTCAGTGCCCGAACCTAGCGATCCGGGATATCGGTGATTGGTCTAGTCCTCACAAATCGTTTAGAAGAGCGTTGCTGAATTTGTAATGGATGGTAGAGGAACTACTTCTACACATTACTTGTCAGCAACGCTCGATCGTTTACAGTTCAATTGTCTTTTTGTTGTGCAATTCCTCCAAGTGTATGAGTGAACCAGCGCCCATGACAATATCGAACTTCATTAAAGAACGTTGAATTTGATAGCCCGCTAATACGCGAATCACTTGATATTCAGTCGTCAAATCGCTCGTGCCATCCCATTTGAGATAGGCCAATTGGTTTGAGGCAACTTCACTCAATTGTTCAACGAATTCTTCAATACAATTTCTCACGTCTGAGAGAATGCCAGAGGGCATAAAGATTAATCGCTCTTGCAAGTCCAAGGTAACGGTGACTTGGTAACGTCTAACTAATGAGCATTGCAACTCAAAGCTAAACGAAACTGAGTCAGGAAGGTGTCTCCTAACGGCCATGTTGTTTTGTCCTCCCTGTTTAGTTCAAAGAGGATGGGAGCGCAGACGTTTCAAACGCTCCCCCAAAGTGTGAAGGGTATGCAGGATCTTGATTCCAACCTTTCAAGATCCCATCGCAAAGCAGACGTAGTACAATCATGAACGCCTCCAAAGTTAGTACGTTTAACTTAGGTGGAAGTCCTCGGAGGTCTGATCGGCTAAATCAGATTTCCGGGGCGTGATCTCCACCTGCGGAATATCTTACACAGATTTTTGATTTTTTGGAATACTGAATTTTAATTGGGCGATTAACTAGATGAGGTGTGCAGCGATCGAGTAACTTCCTGGATGTTCCTGTCACAACAAGTGTCTGAAGTATCAAAGGGACAGTCTTTTTTGAGTGGAAGCTATGCTGAAGTTTTCCGCCTATCTGCCTAATCACACCCGCTATACAGAAAGCTTCTGCCGAGCCACTCGATTTTAAGTGATATGCAGAACTTGTCAGCCTATTCACCCAATTTAGGATGATCTGTGAAACTTTCTCTCTAAAAAACTATGCCGTCTCAATCTTGCGTTTTAGATGCTCTTGCCCCCATTCACACAAGGGCTTAAAGATGGGTATGAGCGTCTCACCATAGGCTGTGAAAGCGTATTCGACCTTTGGAGGCATATCTGAAAGCGCTATACGGCTGATAATTCCATCTCGCTCTAGTTCGCGCAGTTGCTGAATCATCATTTTTTCAGTGATTTCAGGAATCAATCGCTTCAATTCGCTGTATCGTTTTGCTGAATCCTTCAGGTGCCACAAAATTAAGAGCTTCCACTTTCCGCCCAGGACTTTTAGGGTGGCTTGTACAAACAGTGTGCCATCATTTTGTTCTGGTTGCATGAGAATCACGTTTTAATGAGCAACAGGAACTTACAAAAAAGTAAGTACTTCCCAAAAAGCCAGTTAAAGCATACCGTGTTACTGATGAAATCTCCCTGTTTCGAGCCTAGGAATAAAGCCATGTCTTCACTGAAAGGAAAAGTAGCATTAGTTACGGGTGCATCACGGGGCATCGGACAAGCAATTGCTGAACGTCTGGGGCGCGAAGGGGCAAACGTTACAATTACCTACGCAGGCAATCGAGAGAAAGCGGAAGCAGTGGTTACTACGATTCAGAGTAATGGAGTAGAAGCGATCGCGATTCAATCAGATATCAGCAATGTTGAACATACTCGTAATCTATTCGACCGAGTTCTCAACACATTTGGTCAGGTTGATATCGTTGTTAATAATGTTGGGGTGTCTGTCTATAAACCCACGATTGACATGACTGAATCTGACTTTGATCATGTCTTTAACACCAATGCTAAAGGAACTTTTTTTGCTTTACAAGAAGCAGCGAAGCATCTTAGCGATGGTGGACGGATCATTAGTTTATCCAGTGGTGCAACCAAGCAAAGTATTCCGATGGGCGGACTGTATGCCGCTAGTAAAGCCGCGATAGAACAGTTTAGCTTTGCCTTGTCTAAAGAGCTAGGGCAGCGAGGCATTACTGTCAACTTGGTATCGCCAGGAGTCACGGCAACAGACGGATTGATTATGCCTGCTGATGCTTTGAACCACTTAATTCAATCAACTCCACTAGGACGGCTTGGACAAGCTACCGACATAGCAGACGTAGTTGCATTCCTAGCATCTAATGATGCTCGCTGGGTCAATGGTCAAGTGATTCAAGTGAATGGCGGCATTCTGTAAGCCAGTATTAAAGGAGTCAATTCATGAATGTGCAATTGGAAAATGGATTCCCAGTCAATCCTATTCGCGTTGATAATGGAATTGTGCTGATCAATATATTTACGCTCGATCCTGACAAGGCTGAACAATTTGTTGCTACACAAGTTGGCGAGTACAAAAGATTAAAAGGTCAATTTCCGGGTAGTTACACAGCCAATTTGCACATTAGTCTCGATCGCACACGAGCAGCTAACTATGCTCACTTCACATCTGTAGAAGATTATGTTGTCATGCGGAATAGCCCTGAATTTGCTGATCATTTGCAGCGCCTCCAAGGGCTTGTGATTAAAGCAGAACCCCAACTCTATCAAGTGATCTACACACAACATCTTGATATGCCCACCTCTGAAGAACCTTTACCTGCTTTGCCTAATCCAGAGTTTGCACCAAGCCTTGCACCACCTTTGCTCAGTTAACACCGTTCAATTAGATTCATTTACTGAACGGCATAACGATCCCGTTGCACACCGATCAGATAGAATTGTTTCATCAAGTCCGAAAGGTCGCTAGTGACAGGTGAACGGAAACGTTATGCATCTTAGAGCGCACACTTCTTCGCTGAAATTGCATTTAGGTTGAGCTATGTCGTCTTCACTCCCATTTAGTATTCGCCTGCTTACATCTGAAGACTTGGCGCTGATGGAATCTATGATGACGACCTTCGGTAAAGCATTTGATGAGACGGAAACCTACACAGCAACACGCCCAAGTGAAGCTTATCTCAAGCGTTTACTTGCCAGTGATTACTTCATCGCTCTTGCAGCCTTGAAAAATGGCTCGGTAGTGGGTGGAATCGCCGCATACGAACTTCAGAAGTTTGAGCAGGAGCGCAGTGAAATTTACATTTATGATTTGGCTGTCGCAGAGGCGCACCGACGCGAGGGCATTGCTACGGCGTTAATCCAAGAACTCAAGAGGATTGCGGCAACGCGAGCAGCCTATGTCATATTCGTGCAGGCGGATGTCGAAGATGCACCTGCCATCGCGCTCTATACGAAGTTGGGAGTTCGCGAAGAAGTGCTGCACTTTGACATTGCAGTTGCAGGTGATGATCGCACTGCATAACAACCTCAATGCACACTGACCAATGCCAAGTTGTCTATTGAGCGTTCTAGGCTTTCGCGGCGGGTGATTGGGAACGTTCGATCTTCACAGATCGCCACCTCGATCGCTGAACTTCTCTCAGTACTCAGAGTAAACTAATGGTTTCACGATCGTCCCTCTCACGGAAGCCTTCTTCAGGAGAACTCAAGCTCAAGTCTCTGGAATGAGTTCTCTCCGTACCATGCGCCACTAAAACTGAGGTGAATTCGATGAAATTCCTCGCTGTAGCGATCACTCTAGGCAGCCCCCTAAATCCCCCAAGTTTGGGGGACTTTGAGCAAG
>NZ_JBJPHT010000052.1:0-50542 GCF_052939475.1 Phormidesmis sp. 146-20 | reverse complement strand
CTCTCGCCACCCCAAAAATATGCTCATCCCCTCCACAAAATCACCGAACCGACAGATTTCTGGCTTGACCCAACGAGAATCTCACCCCTCTCGCAAAGCGTGTCGAAGACAACCCTTCACCCGATCGCTCCTCTCACCAAAATCACCGTACAGTCACAGCGTCGAGCAATCTCTTCGGGAATGTTGCCGTTAATCGCTTGTTGCAGCAGTCCTTCGCGAGTGGCACCCAAGACGATCACATCGCACTGATCTTTTTGGGCCAGATCGATCACCGCTTCAGACACCGAATTGGCACAAACCGCAGTCAGCGCAACCGGACAATTTAAGCGAGTGCCTAAGTAAGTCATCGCATCATCGAGCGCCGCCGCATCGGGCAGATTGCGATCGGGGTAATGCACCTGACACAGACAAATTTCGGGACGGTGAGCTAACTGAGTCAACGCAGGCAACAGACGAATCGCTTGACGAGAATTGGGGCCGCCCGCTGTGGGAACAAGCCAGCGATCGCACGGGAAGTTCTTCAGTTTTTGATGACTCCCTCTGTATTCTCCACTGCCAAATTTGATCAAGATGACATCACAACTAGCTTGCCGAATCATCGTATCGACGACGTTACCAAAGACACGACCGGGAGTTGTCGTAAGCCCTTTCCAGCCCATGATGATCAGATCAATATGGCGCTCCTTGATCACTTCTAAAATCGTGTGGGCAATGTCATGCGTCACCCGAACCTGAGTGTGAACGGGAATTTGCCACTTTTCGCCCAGCCGAGAAGCGTGTTTGAGCAAGCGACGACTGATGGTTGTAGAAACAGAAGTTTCCGCAGGGGCTTGATAGCGGGGCACGAGAATTACTTGCAGACATTCCAACTCGTAGTGACGATCGTGAGCAATCGCCGCCGCCATTTGTAATAAAGATTCTGCGGTCTGAGGATTGGCGATCGGCACCAACAATCGACCCCGACCAATCGCCGGAGAACGGGTTTGATACACCACGTAGGAGGGTTCTGGTTGTGGGCCAGTCTGTTGGGCCGTGCCGCTGAGTTTGTCGGATTCGGCTCGAATGATGTCGGCGCGGGTGATGATCCCGATTAGTTTGCGGCGATCGACCACGGGCAAGCGGCTAATTTTATAGCGATTCAGCAGATAGAGAACCTGCGTTAAAGGGTCAATTGGAGTCACCGTTACAGGCTGCGGAGTCATCACCGTTTCGAGAAGCTGATCGCCGGCTTGCCGTTCGTGAATGTTGGCGAGATCGGTTTGGGTGACAATGCCGACGAGTTTGCCGTCATCCACAACCGGAAAGCCTCGATGATGCGATCGTGAGAATGCCTGAATCGCTTCGTCTAAACTGATTTGACTGGATAACGTCTCGACCCGACGCTGCATAATATCGGCTGCCGTCAGTCCGGATAATCGATGGTCGATCGCTTCACTTTTTTGCAAGCTGATCCCATTCCAATCGAGCAGATGTTTGTAGATCGAGCCACCATAAATGCTTTCGGCCACCAGATAAGCAGTGACAGACCCGATCATCAGAGGCAAAACAAGATTGAAATCGGTGGTCATCTCAAAGACGATCACGATCGCCGTAATTGGCCCTCTCGTCACCGCACTAAAAAAGGCTCCCATGCCCGCCAGCGCGCAGGTTGTCACCAATCCATCTCCCACCCCCAGTCCCAAAGGAAGTCCTGACACCGCTTGCAAAGTTTGAGCCGCCGTACTGACTAGATAGCCGAGCGCCGATCCGAGAATCAGTGATGGAGCAAACAGTCCCCCTGGCGCACCCGACCCAAACGCCACCAGCGTCAGAATAAACTTCATCACAAAAATCACGGCGGTCATCTTCCAGCCCAGTTCGCTGGTCAGCCACACTTCTTGCAGACTAGCGTTGTCTCGCATCGCAGCAGGCAACAAAGCCACAACCGTCCCAGAAATCAACCCCGCACAGGCGACTCTCAAAGGCAGTCCGACGGGCATCAGTTGCCGATTGAGCGCCAAACTCAACAAAATTCCTCGACTAAATAGTGCCCCCAGCAGCCCCGCCAAAACGCCCAACACCATGAAAATGGGAATTTCTGCCACCGCAAAATTGGTGTACTCAATCAGCCCACTTGCATTGACATTCAGCCCTTGTCCGCCGAGCAATCGAGACACCACAGCCCCGATAAATGAGGCTAAGATTGCCGTTCCCAGAGTCAGCCCAGATACGTCTTGCAGCAGTTCTTCGACAACAAAGAGAACGCCTGCGATCGGTGCATTAAATCCGGCGGCTAATCCGGCGGCTGCGCCTGCGGCCATGAGTTGTCGTCGATGGTCGGGAGACGTGGGCACCCAAATGCTGAGTTGGGCAGCGATCGCCGCTCCGATTTGCACTGTGGGCCCTTGTCGTCCCAGCGTGAGTCCTGATCCTAGTGACAAAAGCGTGCTGAGAAGTTTGACCAGCGCCACCCGTGCATTGAGCGCAACCGGAGCGTAACCTAGGGCCGCTTTGACTTGAGGAATGCCACTTCCTGACGCTTCGGGGGCTGCCCGTTCGATCAGCAAGCCTGCGAACAAACTGCCCAAAAGCCCGATCGCAGGCAGCACCACCCAGACCGGATACTCATGGGCAATTTGTAACCGCCAGCCGCTAATCCAGGCGACTCCTTGTTTGAGCGAAACTGCCGCCAGACCCGAAATCAATCCAATCAGACAGGCCTCAAAGATCGCAAGCTGCTTGGGCTGAAGAAGCCGCACGAACGAGGAAGAGAGAAGAGGCCGCATAGCGCAAAGAGAAAGAGGGACGATGGGAAAATGAAGCGTTCCGTCAGTCTGTTGCTATTACGATAGTTGGTTTTTGCGGCGCGCTAAACAGTGAACTCGGCAAATTCTCCTTGGGGGTCGGCTTGGGGCAGTTTGGGCTTGACCGATTGAAACTGGGTGCTTTGGAGGAGTTGAGCGATCGACAGGTGAGGATTTTGATACAGCAGATTCAAGACAGTCATAAAGTCGCGGACAATCTCGCCTGGTGTGACCAGTTTATCGGCTCCGATGCGATCGCCCATCACTTTTAAGAATTCCTGTAAATCCTGGGTGGACAGTCCTTTAGCGTAGTTGTAGTGAGTTTTATGAAGCTCGGCGAGTCGCTGGAGCAGTTGTAATATTTGCGATCGTGTCAGCGGTTCTAGACGAATTACCGGAGCGATCGTATCGACCAGACCAGATTGGTGAGTTAGCCGACTTTCTGCGGTGCGTCGTTGCCAAGCCGGGTCGCTGTATAGTCCTCGTCGCGGGTCTTCTAGAAACTGAGGAGTGCCGCCGATCAAGATTCCCAGATGTCCGACGCGCCCCTGCATGGTGTCGTTAAACATCGCCAACAGCTTGTCATAGTTATTTTGCCGCGAAACCGTCGTCGTAATCTTAAATAAGTGAATCACCTCATCTAAAACGATGATCAATCCCTTGTAGCCAATGTCGGCTACAAATCGCGCCAGCAGCTTGATGTAGTCGTACCAGGTTTCATCATCAATGATCACCCGCACTCCCAGCGCCGCCTTAGATTCTGTTTTGGTTGAAAATTCTCCTCGAAGCCAGCGTAGGGCCGATTCCTTTCGGGTGTCGTCATCGTTGCGATAGCCTGACCAGTAAGCGATGATCACGTTGGCAAATTCAAATCCATTTACCAGGTCGGCGACATCCTGCGTCACTTCTCGAATTTTGGCTTCTACGTGAGCATCAAAGCCCTGGTCGTTTGGCTTCAACCCTGTCTTCTGAGCCACCTGAGTTTGAATGGCGGCAATCCAGCGTTCTAAAATTGTGGACAGCGCCCCACCATCCGGACGGCTCTTGGTTGCTAAATTGTGCATCAACTCTCGATAGGTGGCGATGCTGGCTCCATTTCCTCCAGAGAGGCGACGATCGGGCGTAATATCTGCGTCTGCTACGACAAACCCCTGCTCGATCGCGCTACTTCTCAACAATTGCAGCGTAAAGCTTTTTCCTGCCCCATAGCGACCGATCACAAACCGAAAGGCGGCTCCTCCAGCGGCAATGTTGTCTAGATCCTGCTGAAGGGTTGCCAGTTCTTTTTCTCGCCCTACGGCAATTTGGTCGAGTCCCAATCGTGGCACAACGCCTGCGCCCAATGCGTTCATCAGAGCAGTCGAGACTCGTTTGGATTTGAGCGGTGCCATAGGATGTTTAGAAAAAGATCAGAACGTGAAGCTGAATCGCCACTAGCGTATCACTCGCCTGTTATTTTAGTCGCGTTGCAACAGACTAACCCGATCGCAAAGTGACGCTATTTAAGGGATCGTCGCATCTCGATCGTTTGAAGTGTCGTCGATCACACCCTGAGAAATTTGGAGATCCTTCTTTAACCTCTCTTAAAAAGAGAGAAAAGTCAGTAAATTGCTAAGTGGCTTTATGTTCTGGAAACACCGCATCTTAATGTCTCTCAATCTCCAAGATTAGCTTTGAATCCTGGTTTTCGCCCTTTTTAAGAGAAGCTAGGGGGAGCCGACAGCCAGTAACTCACCAAAAATATTGACTTGCGATCGACGGAGCCTGATCAATGCGGAAAAGCGGAACGATCGCGGTAGGTGGTTAAGCGTTAAATAGATAAAAAAGCAATCAATGAAAGGCGGAAAAAACTAAATGAATTGTCTGTCTATGCTGCTAATTTTTGCTACAGCACTATTCCAAAAAACTAACAATAGCGGCATTACTGACTTATCAGGAGTTTCACAAAAACTTTAGAGAAATTCATTAAAAATCCATAGATTTACGATTTCCTCATAAACTTTTTCGTGTACCACTTACACTTTCAATAAATTAAAACTATCTTGTAGCAGACAGAAGAAGCAATCTTGTGCGCCCACACTTCAGGGTGTTTGGAATCAACTCAGAGGATTGGAGACTCGATCATTCAATCATTCTTACTTTTTCAACTCGCTGGGTAAAACATCTCAGTTAAAACCCGCAAACAGGGAGCATTTTATCCGGGGATGTCGTCAAAGTCTGAGTAGTAATGACTAAGTAATACGGGTGAAAGTTTTATGAAGCTTCTCCAGACCGTTTGACTTCACCATCGGAGTCTTTTTCCATACCGATTAGTTCCTGAATTTATATCGCACTTTCGCCGAGGGAAGCCTCATGCTCAAGCAATTTAAACCTGCGCTGGCAACCATTGGGGCTGCTGTCATTACGATCGTTACGGCTGCTACCGCCAACGCAGTCATTGTGAATCCTGTTTATCAAGTCGATGACGGCACCACTGATGGCACCATTGGGTTAAACGATTGTGGCTCAGTAACATCGGGCCAAGTGTTAGGCGACCTAACCTGGCTCAATGAGTTTAATACTGAGCCAAACGGAGATTGGATTAAATCAGTCTCGATCTCTTGGGGGATGCCTGCTGTAAATCCTTGTCTCGATCAGCCACTCGTCAGCATTGATGCCCAACCCGCCAAGTTGTCTCTATATCAATTTGATGAGGCGACAGAAACGCTGGATCTGCTGACTCAAGTCGAGACAACCGCGAAAGCATTGGGGACAGATGTCTTTGACACGATCGACTTTGACCGACCCACGCAGGTGAAAGGGCGTTTCTTTATCGGCGCACTGCTTCCCAATCAGGTTGCGGGGCAGTTTCCAGCAGCGTTTGATACAGGTGCTCTAAAGGGTCAATCGTGGCTTGGTTTTAATAGCCGTTTTGCTCTTCCGGGTACTCCTCAACCCACCTTTGACGGTTCGTTTCCCCTAAACACGATTAGTAAATTTGAGGGAAACTGGCTGCTACGGGCCAACAGCACTAAAAATCCAAATCCTCCCGTTCAATCAGTCCCGGAGTCGAATCCGGCGATCGGTCTGTTGGCGATCGGTGCATTAGGAACAGGAGCCGTACTCAGGCGCAAATTGCGAAAGAATAACTAAAGTTTCTATCGCTTGGCGATGCGGGCGATGATGAGCGTCTGAACAGTTTTGAGATATTCCTGGGTGATCGTCGGCAGGGTTGAGCCTGATCCAGGTTCGAGAATCATGTCGCCGATCGTATCCAAAGCGCGTTCGTTAATCGAGTCGATCAGTAGTTCGGGCATGGTCAGATTGGCTTCGGCAATTTTCTTTAAAGCAGGATTGGGATTGGTTTGCTCGGCGATCGCTCTCAATGCTTGAAACTCAAACTCTGGAAGCCCGGTAATCAGCTGTGTCCATTCGTCAGGCGGTGCAGCAGACCGCAGGCGAGAAGAGGATGGCTTGAGCGGCGAGGATTTTGCGTTGAGTTCGTTTTGCAGAAGGGCGATCGCCTGGTCAAGCGAGTCTTTTTCGGTGCGGCGATCGAGAATTTGGGTTTCTAGCTGGCTTAACTCAACGTGGAGCGAAGAAATTTGTAGCTGTAGCTGCTCGATCGCCGTCTGCAACGATTTTGATCCGGTTTCGACCTGTTGACGTTTGGGTTCGGCGGCGCTGAGAAATTGGTTAAGCTCCGATCGATAGCGCTCTAGTTCTTGTAGTTGGGGGCGGAGTTTTGATAAATCTGCTTCAAGCTGCTGCTTTTGGGTCGTTAAGTGCTGGATGTCTTGCAGAATCTGTTCTTTGAGATTTCTTTGCTCTAGAATTTGTGCCTGGGTCTGGTTGAGTTCTGCTTGAGTGGTGGTGAGGCTGAGTTCGGCGCGCTGTTTGGCGGTTAGTGTGGCCGCGAGAGAACGATTTAACGCTGCCTCCTGAGTTTCAAGCTGCTGAATTTTGGTTTGCAGTCCAAAAGCTGGATTTTGCGGCGATTTTGTCTGAGTTTGAGGGGCGGCAAGATTCCAACTGACGCGCGGGGGCTGCCAGGATGGTAACGCTGAATTTGCCGCTTGGGGAGGAGGAAGGGTGGCAAGACGATCGCGTTCCTCCATCAAAACCGTCAGTTCGTCATAAGTCTCTGCTCGTCGCCGCTGCAAACTGCGGATGTGCATCATCAATTCCTCGGCCCGCTGCTGAAAGAGACGCTGGTAACGACGTTCTGACACCGCCGCCCCAACCAGACTGGCAACCAGGGTAATCAGTCCCGTGGAAACGGCTCGACCAAAGTCCCTCCCGGTCAGCAAACTGAGACAAAAGCTGACCACCAGGGCGATGAAACTGACGAGAAGGCGGCTTTTGAACATGGCGATCGGCTTCGGAGGGAGGAGGGAGGAGGGAGGAAAGAATTGCTTGATGGGTGGGTGAGGGGCGATCTTTCTGATTTTTTGGGTGGAAGTTGGCTGCTGAAATTAGCCGGGTTGATTTGTCTTTTTGAGTAAGCGATCGAAGACCTGCAAGATCCAGATAGCGAGGATAACACTTAGGGACAGGAACAGCCAAAAATGATTGGCCACGGTAGGAGACTGATCCAATGCCCAACCCCCTAGAGGCGGCCCGATAAAGTAGCCGATCGCCCAACATTGAGAATTGACACCTAGATAAACGCCGCGCAGCGATTCGGGAGCGAGTTCGACGACGAGGGCAGACGCGACTGGGGTGTACGTAACAGTTGCGATCGCCAACACGCTCAACGCCAAAACCGCCCAAATGAGGTGAAAGCTAGAAGCGCTGCCTGTAACGCTAATAAGAAAAAATCCTAACCCCCAGATCAAGGCAGACAGCATTAACACTTGGGGACGACGCAACCGATTAAGAAAGCGGGCGATCGGAAGTTGGCACACCACAGAAAAAACCAGATACCAGGCAAACAACGCGCTGATGGTGGCGGGGGCAAATCCTTTCTGAGCATCACCCATCCGCAAAAAATTGGTGAAGTAAAGTGGAGCCGTGCTGTCAACTTGCACAATATAGCTGGTAAACATGATGTTGACGATCGCGTAGATCAGCAGGCGACGATCGCTTAGAGCAGTTTTCCAACCCGATTGAGTAGATTGTTTTTCGTGAGACGGATTGGTTTCGGCAATTGAGCGGTAGATGACGGCAAAGAAGACTAAAAATGAAATGCCATCCACGATAAAGAGCGATCGATAGACTCCGGTCGTACTGATCACCAGACCGCCAAAAACTACGCCCAGTCCTAAGCCCAGCGCATCTGACAAGCGCGTAATTGAGTAGGCTTCGTTGCGTTGATCCGGCGTGGTCAAGTCAGCAACAACGGCTTCGGTAGCGGGCCAATATAGTCCCATGCCCATCCCCATGAGCAGATTGCCGATCACGAAAGCGGGGAAACTGTTGGCAAACGCCAGATTAAAGGAGGCGATCGCCGAAATCACCGCCGACAACAACAGCGTTCGTCTTCTTCCCCAGAAAGCAGAATCCGCGAATGAGCCACCCAGCGCCCGTCCGATCACGCCAGAAATCGAAGCACTCCCGATGCCCAGTCCGACCTGTGTGGCAGACAATCCGACCTGATTGACGAAAAAAATGGGCGCGTAGAACAGCGTAAATCCTGTTCCAACTTGAGACAGCAGACGACCGAGGGCCAAAATCCAGACCTGAGCTGGGAGACGAGGCAGAAAAGCAGGCAGAGAAAGTTTCATGAACTAACAAAGAGGGGACTTGTGCAAGGTTCCAGTTTCTACTGAAATGTTGCTCCTCATACCTATCGTGCGATCGTTTCCTCACACATCTTGCCTACGACAGGAAAAAATTCATGAACGATGAACCGACTTCCTGCACAACTCCTCAAGGCGTTGCTGAACCATGGGATGAATTGCCCAAATGCAAAGGGGAACTAAATGTTCAAAGTCCTCCAATTTTGGGGGATTTAGGGGGCGAAAAGATTAACAACTCCCACACATTCATCCCTTCAATCAGCAACGCCCGCCTCAACCTGGTGAATAACTTCGCAGCTATCAGCCTGCCTTTGCACACTCAACCAATTTTACCAGTTGCACAAAGATAGGCTTTGGCTACCATAATCGCGAATTCAGGTCACTCATCCTCCATCTGATCGCTCAGTAGAATTGGCAAACTGACGCTGATAATTCGCTCTGTTTTGTCAAGTTTGACCAAGCGATCGCCCTTCTCGTCTTTGCCCTTCACTTCAATCTCATCAACATCAATGCGCGCCAGATGATTCTCATTCGTTAATAGAAACACCAACGCTTCGGGCAACGCTGCTACGATTCCTGCGAGTGCATCTGTGCGATTGGTAAACGAGAAGACCTGTGTACCGAGTTCGCCAGGATTGGCTCGACGCAGCGCACGAACAGGCATTTGCTTGACATACCCCTGCTCAGACACCATCAGGAATGTATCTTCTAACAGCGCGATCGCCCAGCCAACAATCGTTTCTTTTTTGCTGACCCGCATTCCAGAACTGCCCTGGGACGTGCGAGTGGCGATCGGAAGCTGTAGATCATTCACTTCAAAGCGCAGCACTCGACCGCTCGACGTGGCCAAAATTACCTGTTCACCAATCTGCGTTAAGCTTGCCAGTTGTAGTTGGTCATCATCTTTGAGTTTGAGCGCTGTTAAACCGCGACCTGTCAGGTCTGCAAATTCGGTCAGCGCCAATCGTTTGATTCGTCCCTGTTGCGTCAGCAATAAGAGAAACTGATCGTCTAAACTTTCGGGCAAAATAAAGCTGCCTGCGATTGAGTCCGGTTCCCCTTGAGCAGAGTTTGGAAGCAACGTAACTAAAGGAGTGCCGCGCGATCTACCCGACGCTTGAGGAATCTCAGACACTTTCACCGGATACGCTTTTCCGTTGCGCGTCATCACAACTAGCGTTTCATTGGTTGTTGTATATTGCGTTTGCACACCAAAGTCTTCACCGTCTTCTAACCCATTCGTCGCACTATGATCGTTTCGACCTCGGCTCTGTTTGTCGTAGGCTTTGGGAGAGTATCGCCGCACGTATCCCCGCTGTGTAATTTCGACGACTGTTTCTTGGGCTTCTTCGAGTTCGATCGCTAACGAAAAATCATTTTGAGCTTTGGGTTTTGAGCGTTGAGCATCCGGTGTTGACTCTTCTAGGCTGACGGGCTGTTCTCCGGTGAGAATTTTGGTGCGGCGATCGTCGGCATATTTTTTTCGCAGAGCGCGCAGATCTTTCTTCAACGCTTTGAGCAGTTCGCGGCGATCGCCCAATAATTTCCGCAACTCCTTCATCTGGACGGTCAGTTCATCAAATTCGGTTTGCAGACTTTGGCGCTCCATCGCAGTCAATCGGCGCAACGGCATCGAGAGAATCGCATCAGACTGACGATCGCTCAGATCCAACCGTTCTTGAAGCTGAAGTTTTGCGGTACTGCCATCGGGCGCATTGCGAAGAATGTCGATCACCACGTCCAAATTAGACAAGGCTTTCAGCCGACCTTCGACGACGTGACTTTGATTTTCTGCCTGGTCTAACTCGTGTCGATAACGGCGAGTCAGCGTCGATTCTCTAAAGCTGAGAAATTCTTGGAGCAGTTCTCTCAGGGTCAGTTGTTTGGGCTGACCGTTGCTCAAAGCCAGCAAAATCACGCCAAAATTGCTTTGCAGGGCAGTTTGTCGATGCAGCGCATTCAGAACTTTTTGAGGAGTTGCATCTCGCCGCAACTCGATTACGACTCGGATACCATCGCGATCGCTTTCATCCCGCAGATCCCCAATCCCGTCGATTTTTCCCTGGTTGACCAGTTCAGCAATCTTCTCGATCAGCGCGGCCTTATTCACTTGAAAGGGCAGTTCGCTAATAATAATCGCCGTGCGTTTTTGCTTGCCGCGACCCACATTCACTTCTTCGATGCTGGTCACGCCTCGCACCGGAATGCTGCCTCGACCAGTGGTGTAGGCATCTCGTACCCCTTCGGTACTGATAATTTCGCCCCCCGTTGGAAAGTCGGGAGCCGGAATCAGCGCAAATAATTTTTCATCCGAGAGGTCAGGATTATCGATCAGCGCGATCAGCCCGTCCACCACTTCGCCCAGATTGTGAGGCGGAATATTCGTGGCCATTCCCACCGCAATTCCGGAACTGCCGTTGAGCAGGAGAATGGGTAACTGTGCGGGGAGAACGGTCGGTTCTTGTTGTGAATTGTCAAAGTTGCCGATAAATTCAACCGTGGCTTCTCCGATTTCGCTGAGCAAAGCTTCGTTGCCGATCGGGGCCAGTCTCGTCTCGGTATACCGCATCGCCGCCGGAGGATCATTATCGACCGAGCCAAAATTTCCGTGACCTCCCAGTAAAGGATAACGACTCGAAAAGTCCTGCACCAGACGCACCAGGGCATCATAAACAGATTGATCCCCGTGAGGATGGTACTTACCCAACACATCCCCCACTACCCGCGCACATTTACGGTAAGGGCGATCGGGGACTAGCCCCAACTCATGCATTGCGTATAAAATCCGACGATGAACTGGCTTGAGACCATCCCGCACATCGGGCAACGCTCGACCCACAATCACGCTCATGGCGTATTCCAGATACGATTGTTGCATCTCCGTATGTAGGGCAGTCGTGATAACCTGTCCTGTTGGGAGAATGTTTAACTGAGTCGTGTCTATCCGTCGCGCCATGAGCCTTGTCCCTTCGTTCCGAACGTTACAAATCTTTGTTCTAACTTCAGTGTAATCACACTTACCATGCTTGCACCCTTTAAGGTCTTATCCCTGTTGAGCGACAACGCAACCTATCGAGTAATTTTTTCGTCTGACTCCCAAAGAGGAATTCGCGTATGAAAACCGTTTTAATTGTGGAGGATGATTTGATCAATGCTCGTGTTTTCTCCAAAATTTTGACGAAGCGGGGCGGGTTGGCGGTCAAGCATACCGAAGATGTGGAAGAAGTGATTCAGATTGCCCAGGCGGGAGAAGCGGATATTATTTTGATGGATGTGTCGCTGTCGCGCAGTGTTTACCAGGGCAAATCGATGAATGGCATTCAACTCACCCAACTGCTGAAGGCCGATCGCCAAACTTCGACGCTGCCGATCATTTTGGTCACGGCCCACGCGATGGAGGGCGATCGCGAAACCTTCCTTCAGCAAAGTGGCGCAGATGGCTATATCTCGAAGCCAGTGGTCGATCATCAGGCGTTTGTCGATCAGATTGTGGCACTGTTGCCGGGTGGGTGAGTTCATGAGGGGTGCAAACGCAGGGCTATGTAGATACACTCGTACTACTTTATTTTCATTTTAGCAAGTCCGACTTTATATAGTTTGGTTGGGTGAGTCGCCAAAAGTACGGAGAACAGCCAAATGGCAACAGTTTTGATTGTGGACGATGATCCAGGAAATGTACGGGTTTTTTCTGCCGTTCTTAAAAGAAGGGGCGGGTTGGCGGTCAAATTTACTGAGAATGTTGAGGAAGTGTTGCAGATTGCCCAGGCGCGATCGGCGGATTTGATTTTGATGGATGTGTCACTGTCGCGCAGTCTCTATCAGGGCAGAATGGTGGACGGCATTCAAATCACTCAAATGTTGAAGAACGATCCGCAAACCTCTGACCTACCTGTGATTTTGCTGACGGCTCATGCGATGGATGGCGATCGCGAAAAATTTCTCCAGCAAAGCGGCGCAGACGGCTACATTTCAAAGCCTGTCCTCGATCATCAAGTCTTTGTAGATGAGATCATGGCGCTATTGCCTTCATAAATTGGGTATGAAATTTCAAAAAACGCCTTTAATTCTGCTGTTTAGCGCGATGGTATTGGGTGGTTTTGTCTACTTTTCCGAACTCAAAAAACAGCCTCCGACAACCGAAGCTCAATCTGAATCCAGCCCTATTTTTGCCTTCAAAGAAGAAGACGTTCAGACTTTCACCCTTCAAACGTCAAAGCAGACGTTCAGTTTTGAGAAAATTCCTGTCAGTCAGAAGGGGACATCTTGGCAAATGACCGCACCAGAGAAGACCCTTGCGGATGCTGGATCGGTTGCCTTTTTGCTGAATTTGATGGCGACGAGTCGGAGCGATCGTACCCTGCCCACACCCGCCAACCGCAAATCAGAATTTGGACTCGACCAACCTCTAGCTACCGTCGAAGTCAAAGCTAATCAGCAAACCCACCGCTTACTACTCGGCAAGCCCAATTTTAACCGCAGTTTTCTGTATGCCTTGGTCGATCCACCTGCGAAGCCGACTCAAGATCTCGCTGTGCTGTTGGTGCCGATCGACTTCAGAAATGCGGTTGATCGACCTTTGGCTGAATGGAAGCAACTCAAAGAGAAGCCCAAAGCCAGTCCCTCTCCGACTTCAACTGCTTCCCCGACTTCAGATTCGACCGCTTCCCCAACGCCCACCGCAAGTCCGACGGGTTCGCTAACGCCTAGCCCCACTGCATCGCCCACCCCGATCGTTTCACCGACTCCCAAAACCTCACCCAGTCCGAGCAATTAACTTGACTTTATCCATTTGAGACGAAAAGGATTCTAAAGCCTGTTTGGAGAGCCGATCGCTCAACTTTTTATAGCTTCAGCTTAAAAACCAAGATTGCAAAAAGTCAAAAGTGGATTTGAGCCACGAGAACTGCCTTCACTTTGGCTTTCTAGCCTTTGAATGGAGGGGAGCGAGCTTGAGATATCTTTAGTCTCCAATTGCTAAGATTTTCCCTTCAATTAAACAGTATTTTTTCAGGCGTTCTCCGGAAATTTCCGGGTTGTCTAATTGCACTATGAAATGTAGATAGTTAACTCTAAAACGAATTGTTAGCTATCCATCATGTCTAAGTCTGAAGAATCAAAGTCATCCTCAAAAGCAGAACTATGCGAGAAGCTGAATCAACTTGTTGTTGAAAAGCAACAGGAAGAACTACAGCTTCGACAAGCTCAGAATAAGGTGCAGTCAGAGCAAAGTAAGGACAAAGGCTGATTTTTCTACGCCACTTCTATCACTAGCTCCGGATGTTTTGAACCTAACCAGTATAGGTGAATGAAAATCGCCAGTTAAGGTTCTTCAGATGTCAAGAGCTGAATTGATTGAGTTACTGAATACGCTTGTATGGGAGAAGCAACAATTAGAGCAGCGCCTTAGGGAGTTGAAGAATGAAATTGCTCAAATCAAGAGACAACTTTAGCATAGAGGAATTTGCTAAGAAAGCCGGCGGATTAAATAATCGCAGCGTTCTCTAAACTCTGTGGCAGTCTCTTCAGAGATATCTTCAGGAATTCTGTCCTTGATCAAGGTGAATGCTAGAGCGTAAGTGTTAATTGGTAGCGATGGAGGAAGAGGTTCATTAAGTAAGGTGCGACTTTCAGAATAGAAACTGTAGTAAAGCAACTCTAAATATTTTTCAATTTCCCAGTAAAACTGCTCAATCACAGGCATTTCCAAGTCGCTCAGTTCAGTTGATCGAGCGATAACTTGCTGTCCTATTTTTTGAGCTAACAATCTTCCATTTGTAAGCCAATCCAAAACCTTCTTATAGTCAGGGGACAGATCACCCTCTATCTGATGTTCAATGTCAGAAATGTCTTGTTCAAGTCGCTTTATTTTCATCCGTCCATCGTTGACCTGAGCTTGATTTCTGTTTTGTTGTTGATTCTTACTACGTTCCTCAAGGAGTCTTTCAACAGTTGCTCGAATTCCTTGAGCAACATTATAAAAAGCTTCATCTAAGTTGTCCCAAGTTGTAATTGGCTTTGCATTTTTTGGAAGAGCTTGAAGCTTGCTAAATGGGGCATTCTGCCAATCAACGGGCCGCAGAATAATTGGAATGACACAAGCCTCTTTTGCTTCATGACGCTGCATCGCTTGTTGAAGTTCAATGCCCCAACAGTAATCGGAGTCGATAAAAGCATTGCTGATTAGCAGCAAGATAACGTCTGATGTGTTCAGGTTTTCATCAATTTGATTCGCCCACTCTGTTCCTGCTCTAATCTGACGATCGTGCCAAGCTGAAATTACACCTTGCCTCTTCAAACCTGCAAGATGACTCGCCAGTTCATCCCTTAAACCCTCATCTCGATGAGCGTAGGAGAAAAAAACCTGGATGGACTCTCCTGCCATTTTAGCTTTTGAGTAGATACTTTCCTTTGAGCAAATTATACATTCATGTGCTTTAGTTCACAATCTCTTGACTTCATCCAAGTTAAACCGCATGGCAGAGTCGGTCAGACCGATTGCCGAGCCGGACTTCTGGTATTTTCACCATGTCAGTGTTTGAGCTAGAGAACTGACAGTTTTCAGACATCCATTCTCTAAGACTCAAAATAGTGGGGTGTGAAGCTGCCGTGTAGTCCGTAGGGAACGTGGTGTTTGAGATGGAGACGAGCGATCGCGCCTTTTTCTAGGTCTTTGGCATCGAGAATGACAACATCGGTACGATCGTGTTCGCTGTCATAAACCATTGTGAATAACCAGCCGTCATCTTCATTACCTTGAAGCTCGGTGTAAAGTCCTGACGAGTTGGCAGTTCCACGCGGTACAAAGACAGGTTCTCCCACATAGCCATTGGGCGCAGCGCTCCAGAGTTGGCGATTGTTCGATTCGACATCTACTTTAAGAATGGCTTGAAGGGGCGCATTGCCTTCTGATGCGTGAGCCGCTCCCAGATAGGCATACCGATGTTTACGTCCTGCTTTTGCCGGATGCACAAACGGAAATTCACAGCAGCGAGATTCTAATAGCTGACGCTGAACTTCCTTCGTCTCTGGATTCATGCGAAACCGCCACAACTGACCAGGGGCAAGCGCTTCAAACTTGGTTTCCCGATAGTCAGCACCCGGTTCAACAGAGGGCAAATTGTCGTAGCAAACAGAATCGATGATGATTTCGTCGTCCTGCTCGTAAGCGTTGGCGTGGTGAAAGACGAATCCAGACTGCGTTTCGAGAACGATCGGTTTGGGGCGAGATGTCGTATCGCGAGGAATCAAAATCACCTTAGTCGGCTGGTCAGGTTGAAATTGAATACATTCCCCCGCCGATCGCGTCCCCATCAAAAACGGCAGCGGATTGAACTTAACCGGATTTTGGAAAAAGATGCAGTAGTTGGGCGTGATTGCAAAGTCATGAATGAAGGCAAATCCCGGCACCGGGTGGTCATGATGACGCACCACGTTACCTTCGACATCCAATTCGTAAATATTAATGGTGAAAGACAGTCCCGCTTTGATCGAGAAATTCACCAAACAGGGTGCGCCGTTGTCAAACTGTGAAGACGGATCAATCCAGGGATGTGCTGCGAACGATCCACCGGGTTGAATGGCACCGTCAAAGAACTCTAGCCCCAGGGTTTCGAGCGATCGCGGGTCGAGTCGATGCGGTTCTGCGGCTTCCCACAGGGCGAGTAGTTTGCCGCCCCAGTAAAGGATTTGAGTATTCGCGATGTTTTTAATCTTGGTATCAAAAATGTTTGCCAGCCAGCCTCCAGGCTTTTGGGTGCCAAACACACCTCTGTGCAAAATTTTTCCGGCTTTCTGTTCAGCAACGTATCCCTCAGTGCGAACAAAGCGATTGCGAAAGTGTGCCCGACCGTTTTTGAAAGCGATCGCACAAATCATTCCATCTCCATCAAACGGATGCTGAATTCGCTCTCCATTGACATCCAATAAGCCGGGGCCATTGCGATACAGCGTTCCTTCTAACTCAGGTGGAATTTCGCCTTCTATGTCATCAATCCAGTAATCATATTCCTGTTCTAGAGAGCGATAGCCCTTTTGCCACTCTTCTGTGTTGTAGGACGTAATTGGAATAGTAGAAGCGTGTTCGTAAAGTTGAAACCCTTGCATAACCCTTCGCGTTTAAATTCTTTTTACCGACGTATCAAACAAGCAATCTACAATCTATTCTATCGTTTCCTCAACAGCCGTTGGTCTCTTCGAGTTACCCGCCAAGGGGCGCGACAACTCTGAAACCAAATCCGGCAGAAATGGCTGTGCCAAATGCTTAGAGGCCGACGGATCGGAGTCGATCGCGAGAGTAGCTTGAGTCGATTCGTTCAGTTCGTCGTTCGCCGCAGGCAACCACCCCAAAAACGGCAGCGGCAACAGCGTCGTTAGATTGGTGATCACCACCAACACCCAGAGCTTGTCAAAGTTTGACTCATTCACGCCCAGCCAGTGAGTCAACACTGCACCAAACTCGTAGGAAACCAACCCCGCTAGATTCACGACTGACATTAACAAAGCAAACAGCGTCGCTTCTACTCCCAGAGGGCAGAGTCTCGCTGCCAAAACCAGCACAGGCATGTAGGCAATCTGTCCCAGAGCCGTCAACACCAAACTGTCACCCAAACTAAACCAGCGATCGTCGATTCCGAGCGTTCGATTGGCGTGGGTCACCAGCAGCAACATCGTCATTCCCAGTACAGAAGAAAGGACGATCGACCAGCCAAAAATCTTTCTAAATGGAACGGCTTTCAAGAAGCGCTGATAGAGCCAAATCCCCATCAAGGCTGCCACACTCGTCACTAACCGAACTCGTCCCAAAAACTCAGGCTCAAATCCCAACTCATTCGTCGAGAAGTAGAAAAAGGCTGATTCTGCTGTGGGAGTCGCCTGCCAGAGAAAGAGAAAAACCGTTGGCATCCAGATCGCTTTTTGAGTGACGGCCTGTTTGAGTTGCCCCAATTGATTCCGAACGATCGCCCAATCTGGCTTCTCACTGACGGGATCTTCGGCAATTAGCCAGGCTACCGCCGATACAATCAGCGGAAAGGTCGCCGTAATCGCAAACACCGTCCGCGTGTCGAACTGTTGTAACAACGCACCACTAAAGTACGCAGTCATCAAGCCCCCCACCGCAGACGACCCCCAACAAAGGGCTTGCAGCGATCCTGCCCCACTGACCGATTCAGTTCGCGCCCGTTCGACCACCAAAGAATCGACAATTACATCACTAATGGCGATCGACATGGAGCCAAGCGCGATCGTCAAGGTGGCCGCTAAGGGGGAGTGAACGATCGTCGCCAATGCAACCCAGGAAGCTGCGCCCAAAAAGCCCGATAGCACCAGATAAGGCCGCCGTCTATAGCCAAAAATGGGCAACCCATCCGAGACAAAGCCAAACAGCGGCTTGATCATCCAGGGCAGGGCGACAATCCCCAACAGGGCAGATACATCCGCTGGACTCAGCCCCAACTCGTCTTTCAAGAAAAAGCTGACTGCCAGACGCGACAATCCAACGATTCCTTGTACAAAGTAGACCAGCAGGATTGCGATCAGCTCGGTTGAGGGTTCGTGACCAAAGAAGAGTTTCTCTATTAGCGAGTCTTTGAGCTTGGTTAAACTGGAGGAGGATACAATCATTGATGATTTGTTACAAATATCAATCAATAGTTCCCATGATAGCGGCATATGCCAGAGAAGCTGAAAACCCCGTACATCTCGTCATAGATAAGAGAAACTTATCACAGACTTCAGAGATTTGGAGTTAATACTTTGACACTTTCTGTAATATTGCTTTACATTAGAGAAAGCTAATGCGTTCAAGAGTAACAGTCATGACTACAAACAAAGTAACTGCTCCCGTTGTCGAAGACCGCAATGCTTGGAAATTTGGTTTCACTCCCCAAGCAGAGCTTTGGAATGGTCGGTTTGCCATGATCGGTTTCGTCGCTGCTCTCATCACTGAATATTTCTCTCACGAAGGTGTGCTTCGCTTCCTAGGTCTGATGTAGGTTTCCTTTTAGTTAAGTTTTGGTCAACCTTAAAAGCTAGTCGATCGGGTTCTTCTCACGAAGGGCCCGTCTTTTTATGGCGACTCAAAATCCATCCAGCACCTTCAATAGTTTTAGCTAAATCACACAATGGTCAAGAACTACTTTCTAAAAGCTTTCACAACTCTATTCTTTAAAATTCCTGGAATGAGAGCAGGGCCAGGTAGAAAGATAATTCCCAACTGCTGCATCAAGCCCAACGCATCGCCCTGACCCCAATGTTCTACGATTTTGCCGTCTGCAACACGATCGAGGTGCATGACTGATAGCTTGATTCTCTTACCTGATGCAGGAAGACCTTGAAACTCTCCTAAATGAGTTGCAGCAAACGTTCCACAAGTCACAACCTTATCGCCTTCGACAATTACCTGGTCAAAAACATGTTGACCTTCTAGAAACGCCAGGTAAAACGACAGTCCAAACTGCTTAAACCCTTCACTGTCGAGCGGCTCATGTGTGCCAGCCAGGTGAGCCACAAAGTTGGGGGCAAGCAGTGTCATCGTATGGTCAAGCTTGCGATCGTCAAACGCTCGATAAAACTGAAGAACAATATCTTTGGGTTGCTCGATCGTCATAAGCCGCTTAATTTTCACCCTTTTGGAAATACCGTCCAGAACATTTTTCTCAAAATAAAAGATCCAGCAGGTTTGTCGCTACTGGATCTCTCAAATTTGTGAACTCAGGGTTATCGGATGTATTCCTTCAAAACGCTGTTGCGGTTGGGGTGACGCAACTTACGGAGGGCTTTGGCCTCTATTTGGCGAATCCGCTCACGAGTCACATTGAAGATTTGTCCGATTTCTTCTAGCGTCTTCATGCGACCGTCATCCAGACCGTAGCGCAATCTCAGCACATCTTTCTCGCGAGGGCTGAGGGTTGCCAAAACGCCTTCCAAATCTTCGCGCAGCAGATTTTTGGACACTTGATCTTCAGGAGTTTCGCCGTCTGACTCGATGAAATCACCCAAACGAGAATCTTCTTCCTTCCCGATCGGCGTTTCCAACGAAATCGGCAACTGAGCAGACTTGGCGATGAACCGCAGCTTCTCGATCGTCATCTCCATGCGAGTTGCAATCTCTTCTTCTGTCGGCTTGCGACCCATTTCTTGAGACAGCAGCTTGGTCGTCTTCTTGATGCGAGAAATGGTTTCGTAAAGGTGAACCGGAAGGCGAATCGTCCGAGACTGGTCTGCGATCGCTCTTGTAATCGCCTGACGAATCCACCAGGTGGCGTAGGTTGAGAACTTGTAGCCCTTTTCGTGGTCAAACTTTTCAGCCGCCCGAATCAGCCCCAGACTGCCTTCTTGAATCAAATCCTGGAAGGACAGACCCCGGTTCATATACTTCTTGGCGATCGACACCACCAATCGCAGGTTAGACTGCACCATCTTATCTTTGGCCCGACGACCCAGATGCAAGCGATGTCTGAAGGCAGTCAGAGGCATATTCACCTCCACAGCCCATTCTTTGTCTTGAGGATCACGGTTCAACTTTTCAGCCAGCCGAACTCTAATTCTTTCGAGTTCTAGCAGATCTGCGATTTTGCGCGCGAGTTCAATTTCTTCGTCAGCCCGAAGGAGGCGAATCCGACCAATTTCTTGCAAATACAGTCGAATTGAGTCTTCGGTGTAGTGCTTTTTCTTGGCTTGCGCTCGTCGGCGGGCTGTCTGGGCCTTGCCTGACTTACCGTCATCATCAGCTTGCGCGTCAGAGTCGTCAGAGTCGTCTTCTAGGTCATAAAGCTCAACCTCGGTGTCGAGGGCTTCATCAGAAGGACTAGTGATGCCGAGTGCTTCGAGTACGTCGTTGGCCTGGGTCATGCCGCGTTCCTCATGCTCCTTAGATAGTGAAAGTGGAAAAAATTAAGCATTGGAGAACGATAGTCGTTCAATTCTAACTGCGGTAAGGCTGTCAGTTGTTCCCTGCTTTGACTGGTTGCAAGGTACGCGGGGACGTAGCTTTGAGCAACCCGTTTTGTTGACCATGAGAAAGTGGAGGTACACTGCTTCCCCAACCAAATATCTGTTGCTGGGTAGAGGCACCGATGCACAGTTCGCTATTGTCAAGTGTTTTAAATGTCTCCCCGATTGTAGCTTTTCTCACAAAAGTTGCACCCTTTTTCTGTTGCTTCATCTGCAAAGTTGAGAGAATAACGGATTCAAATCTTACTTGCTCCACGCTATTGCAGTGATAAGAAGGCAGGTGCCAATGGGACTAAGATTCCTGCAAGGAGACAAAGATTAATGGGCATAATCGCTGTTTCCAAGTGCTTCAGCAGGAAGTTCTGCCTGTGTATTAAGTCTCGCTCAAGTACCACCCCCACATCAACTTAACGATCGCGAAACTGTGAATTTACGGCTCTTAATGTAACGTTAGCCCAGTTTCATAAGTTTGATCCAGCCTATTCATTAAGTTAGATGATCTTTTTGAACTTCTGTGGTGGAAAAATGATCCGCCTTAATCATTTCATCCTATTCAATGCCGTCAGGTCTCCATTCTTGGAAGTATACAAGCTGTAACCGAGTGGGCGATATGCGATTAGAAGTTTTGATGAACCAGATTTCAATTCATCAAAAAATATGTCCTAGGGTCATGAATTAGATAAGCCTGACGAATCGATTTGTGCCTATGAGAACAAAACTGACCTTTACAGATTAAGGTGCTCCTCTACTTTGTAAAGGCTTTGTAAAGGCAGACTCTTCTAGCCGGGGTTTAAGCCGCTAACTAAAATCACAGGTTCAGTCGATCGCAAATCAACATTTTTAGTCGGCCGTTAGCGCCTATCCCGCTTCAAAAGGCAGGGAATTGATAGAGTGTCACCCCCTGAAGTATTGACTTGAGATAAAGCGATCAACTGACTTTTTCCTTCTTTTAGGGGGAGTTAGGGGAGATCTTCCAAGATTTCAAGCTGCGATCGAGGACGCTGCAAACAACGTGGGGCAAAGAATTATCGAGGCGATGCAGCGCACCACAAATCGTTAATAGTCGCAAACTGATAGCCCTGCTCTCTCAATGCTGGAATCAAGCGATCGACCGTCTTCGCCACGTCTCGTCCGCCAAAGTATCCATCATGAAGTACAATCACCGAGCCATTTTGCACCTGAGTCAGCACCCGTTGCACCACGGTCAAAACGCCAGGATGCACCCAGTCTTCTGGCACCACGCTCCACATGACGGGTCGATAGCCCCACTCAGTCAACAGACGAATGGTTTTGGGCGTAAACAAGCCATTGGGCGGGCGAACATCAATCAGCTTGCCAGAAGAAATTTGACAGGCTTGTGTGATGGCTCTCTGGGTTTTCTCTAATTCTTGTTTGAGTTCGGAGGGCTGCATTGCTGCAAAAGACCGATGATCGTAGCCGTGCAGTCCGAGCCAGTGCCCCTCTTCATAGATCGCCTGAGCGAGGTGAGGAGCGCGATCGACGCACACCCCCAGGCAAAAAAAACTCGCCGAGATTTGATGTCGCTGTAAAACCTCTAGCAGAGCAGACGTGTGCTGGGGGTAGGGGCCATCGTCAAATGTCAGGGCAATTTTAGGTGTTTCTTGACATCCGGCCCAGAGACAGTCGGGAAATCTGGGCTTTAAAACTCGATGAATCAGGGGATAAAGAGGAGCGAATTGCATATCTAGTTTTTGGGGATTGAGCGCTCTTAAATTTGGGGTCTCAGTCTCCAAGTCTAGTTCAGACAATCGATCGACACAGTTGACGAGCAGAAGCTGACTGAATCAGAGAAAATAACACGTCAAAGCTGAGCGGTTTCACCAGGAAGCCGTCAAACCCTGGATTTTCTTCTTGATGGAGCCAGCTTGGAGCGTGGGAATCACTCAGAGCAACCAGCATAATGTTGTCCGCGTCGGCGATCGTTCTCAATTGACGAACAAAGCTCTGCGACCAATTGCTGTGGTTTCCTTGAACAATCACCAGGCAGGGCGGGTTTTGGCGGACGCGATCGACCGCTCGATCAGGTGAGCTAACAATTTCAACTGGGCATCTCAACCGTCCTAAGAGAGACTCCAGCCCGTGAAAATCTTCGGTCTGATCAACTAAAAGCAGAATATAACTCGACGCGAATTTCATGGCGTAAAATACCAAGTCACTCGCTAATATAGCGGTTGTAAAAACTGCATTTTTTGGATGCTAAATTCATCAACAGCTCTCTCACCTTGCATTTGTAAGATCTGGCTGCTCATTCTTTGCTTCCATATTTCTTAGGGTTTGTATTTTAGTTACTTATATCATTTGACTCTTTAAGGAGATAATCTGTGATCGTTTCCATCAATTACTAAGATAAAAAAGTTATTGATTGCCTATAAAAACTTTGTGCAGCAGGCATTTCAAGTCATTTTGTCATCAAGAAAACATTTTAGAGTTAAGCATTTCGTCATTTTTGAAAAAACTTTAGAAGCAACTGGACGAAGGGAAAATAGACTGAAACTATCTGCTAAAGAATAGTGATTTGGAGATCAATCTACAGATTTATTTCGGTTTCATTTTTCCACTTTGATGAAACAGTAGAAGACTATCGATTTGCTTTAGATTTGTTTTGCGTTTTGTTAACGAAAGGGTCAGCGATCGCGCTAATTTCAAATTTGATTTAATCCGTCTTTATCTTTGACTTTTAATCCACCACCAGTTTTTGGGCTTGTGCCAGTTGTGGGGTTTTCCCAGTAAGGCCCGTCATCAATCTCAGGGCAAAGGCTTTGAGCGGAAAAATATGCTGTAGCGCCATTAGACCGAGACGACGAACCAGTACAATCGGCAAAATATTATTTGAGAAGACGCGATCGAGCAGGTCAGTAAAGCCCAAAATCACCAAATTTTCCCACTTACGCCAGCGTTCGTAGCGCTTCAAAACTTTGAGACTGGCGATATCTTCTCCCTGTTGGTGAGCGATTTGCAGAATTTGCGCTAGAGCCGCCGCATCGCGAATTCCCATGTTGATCCCCTGTCCGCCAACGGGATGACAACAATGGGCCGCATCTCCAATCAACGCCAACCCAGGTAACACATAATGACTGCTGTGCATTAGCTGCACCGGAAACACGTAGCGCTCTCCCTGGATAGACAATTTGCCCATCTGATCTCCAAAGCGGCGAGTTAGCTGCTCGATAAATTGAGAGTCGTCAAGTTGAGCGATCGCTTCTGCTTCACGTCGAGGAGCCGTCCAAACAATTCGGCATAGATTATTGGGCAATGGCAAAATCGCGAACGGCCCGCTTGACCAAAACCGCTCATAGGCAACGTTGTTGTGAGGTTTTTCTGGTTTGATCGTGGCGACGACACAAGACTGCCAATATTGCCATCCGTGGGTACGAATTCCAGCTTGTTGGCGGAGGGGCGATCGGGCCCCATCGGCTCCCACCACTAATCGAGTCCAAATCTGCCGAACTTCGCCCTCTACCAAAACTTCTAGCCTTGCGCCATTGGGCTGAAAGTCAGTTTTGAAAACTTTGGCAGGACACAACCAGGTGATGTGACTCTGGTGCAGAGCTTTTTGTAAGGCTGTCAGTAAAACGCGGTGTTCTGCAACATATCCAAGGTTTTCAGCGCCCAAGTCTTGTGGCACAAACTGCACCACATTGGGATGATCTGCATCAGATAAACGAATTTTGTGATAGGTGCCGAGCTGAGAACGAATCTGATCCCAAACGCCGATGCCGTCTAAAATGCGACTGGAAAGCGGCGAAATGTTGTAGGCCTGCCCTCTAGCGGTAGCCAGCGATCGCGCCTCAGCCTCAATCAAAACAACACTCAAGCCAGAGTTTCTCAGCGCACAGGCTAACGTAGCGCCAACCACACCGCCCCCAACGATCGCCAGGTCATAATCATAGGGGTCAGAATTCTCGCTCTTTTGATGGGAAGCGGCTTTGAGCGTTGCGCCTCTGTTGATTGGCTTCAGCGTCATGGTTAAAAGCAGATGCGAAACTTTACATCCATTGTTACGCGAAGCATCGGGGGGATCAAGCGATCGTGGAGCGAAATCTGGATTAATTTAACCTTTGCTGTTCAAAATCTTGAGCAATTTATTGTTCATTCTTTATGTCAATACCCGAAAAAATTGCCTTTTATTTAGAAGATATTGAAACCCCGATCGGTCGAGGCATTAATCTTTTTATCACTGGACTGGTTCTCACGTCTTCTGCAATCTTTGTAGTAGATACTTATCAAATTTCTCCTAATCTAAGAGAACAATTAAACAGTCTAGAAGCTGGAATCCTGCTCATCTTTGTGGTGGAATATCTGCTGCGCTTTTGGGTAGCTCAAAACAAAATTAAATATTTTTTCAGCTTATATTCAATCATTGACCTGGTTGCAATCCTGCCTTTTCTCCTGGGGGCTGCAAACGTTGGCTTTCTAAGAATCTTCAGGTGGTTTCGGATTCTCAGGCTGATTCGATTTATTGGTGGCAGGACTATTTTTGGCTACGTCAGCAGCGAAGATAGTGCCATTTTTACAAGAATTTTGTTTACGTTGTTCTCGATCGTATTTGTCTATTCAGGCTTAATTTATCAGGTCGAACATTCTGTCAATCTCAAATTCAGCACTTTTTTGGATGCAGTTTATTTTTCAGTTTCTACGATTACGACTGCCGGACTGGGAGACATCACCCCTACTTCTCAAATCGGGCGCTTTTTAACAGTTTTGATGATGGTAACTGGAATTGTCTTGATCCCCTGGCAGTTGGGTGATCTGGTGAAACGCCTGGTCAAAACAGCCGCCCAAACGGAGATCACTTGCTCAAACTGCGGGCTATCCTTTCACGATTCAGATGCTCAGTATTGCAAAGTCTGCGGCACTGCTATCTCGACTTCTATGATCGCAGACAAACCGCTAGAACACCGTCAGCAAACTGAGTAGAAATGCCTCCGTCCACTCGACGATCGCCCCATAAGTATCCCCCGTTTGTCCCCCTAGTTTGTGGTTAAACCAGGCTCCTGTTAACAGCGCGATCGTTCCTCCACCCAGCGCCATTCCTACAGACAGCAGAAGGCGATCAGGATGCAAAAAGAGTTCTATCCCACTCAATCCCAACAGGATGACGAGCGTCGGAACAGCCGCCCAAATTGATCGAATCGAGGCTTTATGAAAGGCACCTTTTCCGGTAGGTTTGAGATAGGGGAATCGAGCGATCGCGACCAACTGCCCCCAACGTCCCCACCCTGCCACACCCATCAAAATAAAAGTGCGATAGCCCAAGTCGCCCGCTAGATCGCTCAACGCAACCGTTTTTAGCACCACCAGCACACAGGCCGCCATTGCCCCAAACGCTCCCGTCGCACTGTCTACCATCACTTCGAGCCGACGTTCTGGATTCGTCACAGCCAGCCCATCTGCGGTATCCATTGCCCCATCTAGATGGAACCCTCCCGTGAGGGCGATCCAGCTTGCGACGACGATCGCGCTTCGAGTTAACAATGGCATCCCAACCCAACTCAGTCCCCAGTCCAAAAGTCCCAGCAGTGCGCCGATTAGGAGACCAATCAAGGGTGCAATTCTGGCGATACCGTCAAATTCGAGTGTCCAAGAAATTGGTACAGGTAAACAAGTGTAGAAGGCAATTCCAGCGGCCGTTTGTTGAAGAAATCTGCTGCAAGCTGTCCACATTTTTCCACATCCCCCCTTTTATAGAATTTGAACTCTTCATATTCTGTTTAAAGCTGGAGATCTGATTTTCCAGCCATAATGACGGTAGAAAGTTATCACCAGGGTCTGCGAAACAGAAGGCTTTTCTTGCTATGAGTCACGAACAACCCTCCCGAAACGCTGGTTTGCCAGCACCTTGCATCATCGATACAGGCACGATCATCGATAAGCGCGACATGCATCGTCTGCTGGCTGACCTCAATCGGGTTCGCTACATTCACTCTCAAGATGGCAAACCCACGAGTGAGGGTGAAGGCTGCATTTTAGAGGTTTTTGCTGACCCCTGTAGAGCGACGCTGATTGTCAACCATGCGCTTTATCTCAACGTCCACAGCTTTGATTATCTAGAATTAAGCCAGTCTGAGGAGCATGAGGCGTTTTTTGATTTGATTCAAGAGACTCGTCAGCTTCGATTGATTCCCCTTTCCAATCCGCTCCAAGACCAGTCAGGCAGAACGTTAAATGCGGCTGCTTTGGAAGCAATGGTGGCCGAAGTTCTCTCGGCGAGTTGGGATGTACATCTTGACGACGACGAGGCGTTTTGAGGGATAGAGAAAGGGATGAGGGATGAGGGGAAAGCTCACCCAGTAATCTTCGTTAGTTAGACTAATCCATGCAGACTCTTTGCGCTCTGTAGAATAGTCTGATGATGGAAGTACGATTGAAAGCATAAATTTGAAGGCATAAATTTTGGGAAGGTAACGATCGATGAGTTGTAGTTTTTCGCGTTTGTGAAAACGCAGGCTGACAGCCCCAATGCAGCGGATGAGGAAAGTTTTTGCGCTCCGTTTCTAGCTCTCACGTCGTCGCTGATTAGGAACGCTAGCGATCGCCGAACTTCTCTCAGTATTCACGGTGAACTCATGGGTTCGCGATCGTCCCTCTAGCCGCTGCACGAAAGCATTCCTAAAAAGAACTCAAGCCCAAGTCTATGGAATCACAAGCTTCCTCAGAAGCGCTGCAACTCAAGTCTGTGGAATCACAAGCTTCCTCAAGATAGTTCAAGCTCAAGTCTATGGGATGACCCGTCTCCTCAGAAGCCCTCAAGCTCAAGTCTATGGAACCATCCGCTTCCTCTCGAAACCTTCAACTCAAGTCGATGCAGCGACAAGTCTCCTAATGAAAACTTTAAGCGCATCTGAAATCATGCGTGACTCGCTCGTTCAGCGTTGGGCAGGATGGGTTGAGTTGGGAGTCGATGGGGAAATGCGATCGTAAGGTCATGATGCTGTTTACGTTTCAGGTGGTGACGATCGCTGAGAATTCGTTGTGAATCCAATCAGAAACGATCGCCCCTCTTCAAACTGCTAAATTGAACTTACCGTCACTCAAATTGCTCTGATGCCGTCTGCCCCTCACCGAAGCCCAGCAGTAGATGCTAGACCGAATTAGCTCTACAAAAGCCGTAGGTAGGGTGTATTTCTCACTTCAGGAATGAAAGCTGATAGGGTTGTGACGATCGACTGCTACCAGCTTGCGATCGCTTACAGTTGAATTGTCTTTTTGTCGTGCAATTCCTCCAAATGAATTAATGAACCAGCGCCCATAACGATATTGAACTTCATTAAAGAACGTTGCACTTGATAGCCCGCTAACACCCGAATCACTTGATATTCAGTGGTCAGATCGCTGGTGCCATCCCATTTGAGAAGCGCAAGCTGATGAGCAGCAATTTCACCCAGTTGGTCAACGAATTCGTCAATAGAATCTTTCACATCCGAGAGAACGCCAGAGTGCATAAAAATCAACCGCTCTTGCAAATCCAAAGTCACCGTGACTTGATAACGTCTGACGAATGAGCATTGCAACTCAAAGCTAAACGAAACCGAGTCAGGAAGTTGTCTCCTAACGGCCATATTGTTTATCCTCTCGATTTAATTCAAAGAGGACGGGAACGTTGTTTCCCCAGTTGGAGAACTAAAAAGCAATGGCTCGAACGTTCCCCCGTTGTGAAAAGAGTATGCGGGATCTCGACTCCAACCTTTCAAGATCCCATCGCAAAGCAGACGTAGTACAATCATGAACGCCTCCGAAGTTAGGACAATTAACTTAGGTGGAAGTCCTCGGAGTCTGATTTGGCGATCAGATTTCCGGGGCGTGATCTCCACCTGCGGACATCTTACACAGATTTTTGATTTTTTGGAAGACTGAATTTTTTGAGCGTTGACTTTGACTTTTGTCGATCGAATCGTTCGTGACTCATTCAATGAACTGCAAACTCCGTGCCCACCGCGATTCAAGCCATGAGTGTCAGCCATTGTTGTTTTTACATCTTTGTGTTCCAACAATTCCTGAATGATGCGAAGACTTAGGGGCGATCGGCATGAGGATATTTCCGCTCTAGTTTTAGCCAAATGGCATCGCGAACTGGGTCAAGCAGTTTTTTTGGACGCGATTCCATGAGCAAGATACGAATAGGTTGGATAGTATCAATGCACCAAATACTACAAAGCAGTGCTCAGTACCATTTGTGAAGATTTTTTGAAGCAACGGAATTATTCTTCTAGTTTAGAGATATTGTGTCAGTGCAAGCGTAATTCTGTCTAACTCTCCAATTTGAGGATGTTAAACAGAACTTGGTCTGGACTAATCCCGACTTTGAAGCGTTAGGCAGAGAATGTTCAGCTTAACCCCCTAATTTGGAGGGTCAGCCAGACAATTTTCGGCCTAGTCACTCGAATCAGGGAGGTTATATAGAGGAGATCAGTCTAAACATAAGTTATGCGGCTTCGGTTACGGGTCGAGGCGGTTCATAAGGTTCATCTATTAGCGCTCAAAGTTCAGTAGAGATGGCCTAGAAGTGATGAAGCTATGACAAACGCTGACGCTTGGAAAATGTTTATGCTAGTTTTGCTCTAAAAGAACACTTACGGTGTATCAGGACATCTTTGAATAGAAGTAGAAAGGAGTGAATTGTAATGATGAATTGGTTATGGAAATGGCTTGCTCGTCCGGTTGCGGCGGCAGTATTTGGATCGACGGCTGTTCAAGGTGCTGGCGCTAACCCTTTTGTTGGATTATTGGCTGGATTGATGTCGGTTTTGACTGCCATCTGGATGATCGTAGATATCTTAGACGTTGTATCTCAGTGGTGAATAGGAGTGCTTGTGCAGATTCCCAACTTGTCCAAATTTCCGTGGAAAGAAGTGATGCTTGGTGAAGGATTGCTCAATATAGTGATCGGTATTTCTGTTTTAGTTGCTATTAGAACGCTGGCAGAGCCAACTTACAACCTCCTTCAAGGTTTGAGCCTGAACCAAATGACATCACTTCTCACGTTGGTAGCTAAGGGTATTCTTGCGTTTGGCTTTTTGAATATGGCTATCCCTCTTTTGTTTATTTCGATAAGCAAGTTTGTCCAAAAAGAACAGCCTGAACTTGTTGTAGAGAAAGCTGAACAAGAGTAATACATTAAGGTGAGGTGATTTGTATGAAGTCTTATCTGAGAGTAGCTTTGTGTTTTTTCTTGGTATCTCTTCTTGCCATGACGCAAGTAGCCAGCCCTGCCGCTGCTGGTCATATACAGTTAATCAAACCCAGATCTGTGGTTTCTACAGTGTTAATTCAACCTCCTAATCTGGCTTTCATTCGAGTGAGTTCAGTTTTGAGAAAACTGAAAGAATTGAGGCTTTTCACCGCAGGAGAAAGAGCGGTGATAAAAGGTGAGAAAGCCATCGTTAAGGGAGAGAGGGCTGTCGCAACTGAAAGAGCCATTATGAAGGGAGAGGGAACTGTAGCGGCAGAGAAAGGGCTAGAGGTTGAAGGGAAAATAATAGAAAAGCATGTAGGTGGTATAGCTTTTGGAGTTGGTCGGGTTAAAGTCAGCTCTGCTGCTCTTAATGATGCTATGCACCACGGTAAAAATCTTCTAGCTATGGGGGTTTCGGTTGATCTGGCAAGACAACTGTATGAGTCTTACAACACTTACAGAGAGACACAGGCGAAGGCTGGGAATTCAGTTGACCCTTGTAAGCCAGTGCTTATTTATCCTGATGGCAGTGATCGTGCGTTCTCTGTTTATGATTCTGAGTCTTGTCCTTCAGCTTAAGCCTCTTATCTGAGGTAGAGACAGCCGCATAACAGCCCGGTTGGAGCGGACTAGAAGAGTCGGTTGGTGTGGCAAAGGTTACTAGCAGCCGCTCAGCCGGAACGTTAGGAGTTGAGGAAGGAGTAGAATGGGATCTTGTCGAATTGTTCCAAATTGACTCCCAAATTGACCTTGAGTAATTTTTCTTTTCAGTGCCAGGCTCAGTGTTGTGATACTCATGCGCGATCGGGGATCTTTTCTACCCCTCATGGGATTGTCGAAACGCCGCGCTTTATGCCCGTGGGCACTCTGGCAAACGTCAAAACTGTCACGCCTGCACAGCTAAACGAAACGGGGGCGCAGATGGTGCTGGCAAATACCTATCATCTGCATCTGCAACCGGGAGAAGACATCGTAGAACGGGCGGGTGGCGTGCATCGATTTATGAATTGGTCACAGCCGATGCTAACGGATTCGGGCGGGTTTCAGGTTTTTAGCTTGAGCGAAATGCGATCGATTTCCGATGAGGGAGTGACGTTTCGATCGCCGCGAGATGGGCAGATGATTCACTTAACGCCAGAGCGATCAATTCAGATTCAAAATGCGCTGGGTGCGGATGTGATCATGGCGTTTGATGAATGTCCGCCGCCGGGAGTGGGACGCGATGCGGTTGAAAAGTCCACTGATCGCACGTATGAATGGCTAAAACGGTGCATTCAAGCACATGGACGATCAGATCAAGCCCTTTTTGGCATTGTCCAGGGTGGCGAATATTTGGATCTTAGAGCAGAAGCCGTTCGGATGTTGGCGGATCTGGATTTGCCGGGATATGCGATCGGCGGTGTCAGTGTCGGAGAAGCGCCCGAAGTGATTGATCAGGTCGTACAAGCCACTACGCCCCTTTTACCCGAAAATAAGCCGCGTTATCTGATGGGCGTAGGCACTTATCGAGAAATGGTCAGAGCGATCGCCGCTGGCATGGATCTGTTTGACTGCGTGATTCCGACTCGGCTGGCGCGACATGGATCGGCTTTGGTAAGGGGCGATCGCTGGAATCTCAAAAATGCTCGATTTAGAGAAGATTTCACTTCGCTCGATGAGTCTTGCCCCTGTTATACCTGTCAAAATTTTTCTCGCGCTTATCTGAGCCACCTGCTGCGATCGCAAGAGCTTTTGGCCTACACCTTACTTTCGATTCATAACATCACGGAACTGGTACGCTTTACGCAGAAAATTCGAGCAGCGATCTTTAAAGGCACCTTTAAGCAAGAATTTGCTGAGTGGTTAGCGCCAATTGAGTGAAGCGATCGTGTTAAAATACGTTTCAATTATGAGTTCTGTGTTGGAGAGGCAAACAAGTATGGAAGCAGCCCTGCTCTTGGCAAAACTGCCCGAAGCTTACGCGATTTTTGATCCCCTGGTTGACGTTTTACCTGTGATTCCCGTCTTTTTCTTGTTGCTGGCTTTCGTTTGGCAGGCAGCGGTCGGTTTTAGATAATTCTCAATATCACACGAATCTTAATGATGTGAGAGGGGTGGTTGAGACTGCCCCTTTTTTGTGGGGATGAGGGATGAGGGATGAGGGATGAAGGATGAACGTTAGCGCGAGTTCGACAAGCTTCTTCGCTGCGGTTACAAATCTGGGAACGTTCTCTAAATCTCCCATAAATAGAGAATTTTGAACTAGAACTCTTGTCTGAAAGTCCCCCAGAATTGGGGGGTTGGGGGGCAGAAGCGCTCAAAACCGAAGCGAAAAAACCGATTCCTTGTAGGTAACTCGAAGAAATCGACCTCATACTCGTCTTTCTTCGACCGGAACGAGATAGCAACCGTTGATTTTCCATTGGCGATCGGCTTGCTGCTCCATCAGATATAAAGCTCTCACCGGAACGCCGCTCTCGCTCAACAACAAAACAGGCTGGGCCGGCATTCCCTGAAGTTGGGTAAGCTGCTCAAATAAAACCGAGCGAGGACGATAGACAGGCGGATAGGACAGTCTCACCATTTCTATAAAGTTTCCTGCCGTGCCAAACATCGATTGAATGCCGGGACTGGCAAACTCAAACGCAGCATCGGCATCGTCTCGCTGAAAGGCTTGAAGCTGAAACTCAATTACAGAACGGATTGTAGCGCGATCGAGATCACTGAGATTCATGGAACTAGCGAAGGGTTCGATTGTTAAGACAGAATGAAGCTTTAAGTGTTACTCCTTTAAAAAGCTGGGCATTCTCAAACTAGGATTGACGCAACGCCCTCAAGCTTGTTCAGATTTTAAGCGCCATTGGAGCGTTCATCACACCGCCGGACAGAATTGCCATCTGGTCGGGGGATGCACCTCACCACTCCGATCGCCCTTTTGGACTCAGTTTGAGACTGCAAAATGTCTGCCAAAGATTTTTACTCAGGTCTGCCCGCCCGCCGTCCGATGTGAAATGTGTGGCGGATTACTTGTAGCAACGTCTGCGTGAGATTCAAACTACCCAGTTCACAGGTTACTCACATGCGTCCTTATGCTTCTCAAACAGAAACCCGTCCTAGAATCAGCACGATGCCCCGCCAACAAACTGAAGCGGCAGCGTACTTAAATTTATATAAGCTTTCGGTTGAGAAAAAACGGCTCCAATATGAGCTAGAAACGATCGAGCAGCGTCGTCAGCGCATTGAAAAGCGATTGGCATTTCTAGATAGTCAAGTTGCAGAACTCGAAAAAAGTGCTGAGAGATTGGGAACTCAAGCGCCTAGAGTAAATTATCCGATCGCTAAACAAGCAGTTCCCGATGTGGCTTCATTCAATACGTTATTCCTGGAATATTAGGTTTCTGAAATACTAAGTTTCTGGAATACCAGCAATTCTCTTTGTTTTGTATCGTGCAAATGCTCCTGTCAAGAGACGTTGAATTATTCGCGTCTCTTTTTTTGACGTTAAATTTCAAGCTAAATCTCAGATTGTCCATGCGCGAGATAACGATTTTATTTGATTCGTGACCTTAAACAAAGCTTTTAGCCCGATCGCTTGCGCTAGTGGCATTTGTCCGTAGCTAAATCCATAAGGTACATCCGAGGGCAACGCCAAAACGAACTGCTCCAGCATATAAGGACTGCCGTAAATCATCAAACCCTGTAGCTGTCCGGATTTCAGCAGAAAATCGAACCAATCGCGCGCCGTTTGAGTCAAGCCTGCACTGCCTCGAAAGGGATTTCCGCGAATAAACAGTTGCAGTAGCGTTGGGGAGTCTTGATTAACCAGTTGAAGGTGAGGCGTATGTCGATCGACCACTTCCACTTGCGTAAATCCAAATTTTGTGGGGAAGGCGATCGCGGGAGCCGTTCGGGTCAAAAAGTCACAGTCGATCAGGTCATCTACCAAGATTAGATTTCGTCCCGCATTAGGCAAACGATCGAGGCGAGAAGGCGTTGGACGATGGACTTTCTGGGACTTTTTGAGAATTTCGGTGCAAAGCGCCTCTGACTGACCGAGTGAAGATAAATCGATCGGCTGAACAGGCTGCATCTCCCAGGCGTGAGGCGTATCAGATTGGAGATTGGGAGCGCAAACTTTCTGTTTAGCCCACCAAATGCGCTCGATCGCAGCTTCAATTTTCTCTAGGGCAATGCGTCCCGATTCAACTGCGGCACAAACGGCAGCGATTGCTTTTTCTGGGTGGAGCGGCATCAAGAGAATGTCGACCCCCGCTTCGACGGCCAACACGGCAGCTTCTTCGGTGCCATAGCGGTTGGCGATCGCGCCCATGACCAACGCATCCGTGACAATCAAACCCTCAAATCCCATTCGCTGGCGCAGTTCTTGAGTCAGGACTCTGGACGAAAGGGTTGCTGGATACTGAGCGTCGAGGGCCGGAATTTTCAGATGGGCACTCATCACCGCATCCACTCCAGCTTGAATCGCGGCTTGAAACGGGGGAAACTCAACTTGCTCCAGACGAGGGCGATCGTGTCCCAAAATTGGTAGCTCTAAATGAGAATCGATCGCCGTATCGCCGTGACCCGGAAAGTGCTTCGCGGTCGTCAGAATAGAGTGAGAATGGGCCCCTCGAATAAAAGCGATCGCCAACTCGCTGACAATTTGCGTCGTTTCTCCAAAGGCCCGAACGTTGATCACCGGATTATCTGGATTGTTATTGACATCAACCGTGGGAGACAGGAGCCAATTGAGACCGATCGCCAAGGATTCTTGAGCGGTGACAGATCCCATTTGCTCGGCATAGTGACAGGCGGTTGGGAGATCAGAGTGAGCGATCGCAGCCAGAGCCATCGGCGGCGGAAACCAGGTTGCCCCTGAGAATCGTTGCCCTACGCCTTCTTCTACGTCGGCACAGACTAATAGAGGAATCGTTGCCCAATCTTGAAGCTGTTGAGTTCGCAGAGCCAATTCTCCAGCACTTCCACCCAACAAAATCACGCCGCCCACGCCCAAATCTTCTAGCCAATGTTGCAACGTTGCCGCAGGTGGCTCCCAAGCTGGATAGCGAATCTGATGGTCAAATAAATAGCCAGAAGCCCGCACCACCAACATTTGAGCGACTTTTTGGGCAAGTGTGAGAGAGGGGAGCATGGGAGGGATGAGGGATGAGGGATGAACAAAACGTCTGAACAAAACGGCGATCGTTCTTCCCTATCGTCTGTCTCTCTGGCGCTTCTGGCAACTGGGTTTTTGAAAACTGGACTTTTGTAGGTTGGGTAGAAGCTCTGCGAAACCCAACAGCGTCGGCTTTCTACGGCTTTGTCCTTTCAATCAGCACCGCCGATTTTTGGCTATTCCTTCGTTTCTACGTTCTCAGTTTCTGTGGTTTCGGCTTCGATGTCGGGTTTGCGATCGGCGCTCAGTTGACTGATCAGATTGAGAACTTTATCGCCACGTTCGATCGAGCGGTCTTCGACAAAAATCACTTCGGGGGTGCGACGCAATCGGACTCGGTGCCCCAACTCACTGCGGACAAAGCCTGTTGCGGATTTTAAGCCTGCCATTGTTTCGGCTTTGGCTTCATCAGTGCCATAGATGCTGACAAAAATTTTGGCATGTTGCAAGTCGCCAGACACATCGACATCTGTGACGCTAACCATCCCTGTGCCTACGCGATCGTCCTTAATGCCGTTCATCAGCATCAGGCTCACTTCGCGTTTAATCTGCTCGGCAACTCGTGCCATGCGCCGATCGGTCGCCATATCAATCTGTCCCTTTTTATATGGTCAAGATGTTCGATCTTAACACTGTGATTTAGTCGAGCATCTAGAAAGAGGAAGAAGACTCAAGGTTAAAAACCCTCCTCACGCCTCACGCCTCTCACCTTACCGCTTTAGGTCAATCCCAACATGGCTTGTAGGGTAAAACTCAGACAGGCAAAGGCTGCCACGAAAAAACCGATAAGCGCGATCGCCGTTACAGGCTTCTTAAACAGAGGCACGAGCGGCCTAAAGGCATTGAGAATCACGCCGCCGATGATGCCAACCAAAAAAATGGGGTATTTAGAAATCGTATTCCAGAACTCTTGCATTGCTTTAATTTACAGCTTCAAACTACAAATTCTCTTTTATGATATCTGAATGATCACAGAAATTCGAGACGCAATTTGTCCTCGTCCTTTCCTCAAATGGGCGGGTGGAAAGAATCAACTGATTCAACAGTATCTCCCTCACTTTCCGGAGAGTTTTCAACATTACCATGAGCCATTTGTGGGCGGTGGAGCTATCTTTTTTCACCTTCAGCCTAAACAATCCCTATTAGTCGATATCAACATTGAGTTGGTAAATGTCTATCGGTGTGTGCGTGACCAGGTTGAGGAGTTGATTGAGTTATTAGAAGCGCATCAAGATCAGCATTGTCCTGACCATTTTTATCAGGTGAGGTCTCAGTTGACGACTTCAGATGATTGGTTTCATCAGGGCAATCATTTAGACCGAGCGGCGCGACTGATTTATTTAAATAAAACTTGTTTTAATGGCCTGTATCGAGAAAATTCTAAAGGGCATTTCAATGTGCCGATCGGCAGTTATAAAAAGCCTTTAATTTATGATCCTGTCACCTTGCGATCGGATGCTGTGGTGCTCAAGTCGGCTCAAATTAAGGATGGATATTTTGATGTCGTTTTAGAGTTTGCTAAGTCTGCTGACGACTTTGTTTATTTTGATCCGCCTTACTATCCGATTAGTCCGACGAGTAAGTTTACAGCGTACAATCGCTATTCGTTTAGTGAAGCGGATCAGATCAGGCTGCGAGATGTGATGGTGGAGTTGAGTGATCGCGGGGTGAAAGTGATGCTCTCTAATTCAGACTGTCCATTTGTCCGAGATCTATACCAAAACTTCAACATTCGCACCATTCAGGCTACTCGAAACATTAACTGCAATGCTGAAAAGCGGGGCAAAATTACTGAAGTTTTGGTGACTTCTTATTAATGTTCTAAGCAGACTTGAGGGGCACGATTCCTTGGTCAAAGATTTGACTATCGGTGCCAATGCCGGAGATTTCCAGACGATCTTTGTACACTGCAACTGACGAGAAACCAAACTGAGAAGTTGAATATTCTGTCCAGGGCGATCGACCCACCGGACGCAGATGGGCCCCGCCAATTCCAGTGATTAGATAGGTGGTGCCGTCGATCGATTGGGTTCGCTCGTAGCTATGTTCATGGCCGTTGATATAAAGTTGAACGCCATGTTTTTTGAATAGCGGTGTTAACAGCGAGACTAATCCTTGATCTGTGCCATAAACACCTGACGAATAGATGGGATGATGCCCAACCACAACTTTCCAGGGTGCATCGCTTCGCATCAACTCTTTATCGAGCCAGGTAACTTGTCCTTTCCAATCGGCGCTCGGATTCGTTTCTAACACAAAAAACTGCACCGACTTTTCTCGAAACGTATAGCGACGACCCTTCATGCGAAAGCCGGGATACTTGACCTGTAAATCTCCATTTTGGTAGCGAATATCGTGATTTCCCAGTGCCGCGTAGAACTGAGTGCCCTGCTTGAGTAACTTGCTATAGGGGTGCTCGAATACGTCCTTGATCTTCTCAAATTCGCCATTGGTATAGATGTTGTCGCCTGCCAAAAGCACGATCGGATAGGGCGCGCGATCGTAATGACGATTCATTGCTTCGGCGACTGCATACTGATTGCGATCGCCTGCCCCCGTATCCGCCACTGCCACAAATCGCAACACCAAATCTTTGGCAGATTGTGACACTTCGCTGATAACAGGTTTTGGTTGAGAAATCACTCGTTGAGAAGAGGCGGTTGCTCGATCAAAGAGCGTCTTTCCCGCAACGGTCAACCCCAATCCACTCAGCCCACCCAGAATGAGAAATCGACGGCGTTTCAAGCTCATAAAAACTCCTGATACGTTTGGAAACTCAGCATCTTCAGACCTGAGAGGAAAAACGCGCTGCTTCGCAGATACCGCAAGGGTCGAGCGGGTTTAACCGCCTACCTCTTCTTACTCAATTCCTTACGGAGGGTGACCCTCCTACCGGATTGAGCGCTGCCAGTCGCCACGAACTGTACGAGAGGAATTTGATGTCGCTTGCTTTTGCGCCTTGAGTCAGGCGCTTACCCGTGGTCAGGGAATGCAAGCTAACTTTGCCTTTCGATGCACCGCCGATATAGACAACCCCATATTTTGGATGCTTGGCAATTCCGCCCCGCTTGAGACCCTCAGACATCGTTCCACCATATGGAGAGCGAACGCCGCCCTTTGATGGTTGGAATCGGTGCAACTGACGACGATGGAACCGGAGCGGCACAATCACGATTAGTTTTGTGTTGTCTGGTTTGTCATGTCCTTCGGTGTACCAGTTGGCAAGAACCCAGCTATCAACACAGTGTGCTTCAAACTTGTCTGATAGCTTCTGCTTTGACTTCTTGAGTCCTAGCTGGCTGCGAAGTTCTGCCGTTTCGTGACCTTGCAGCGTATGGAGGACTGCAATTCGCTCTAGCTCTGAGTAGAACCACCTCTTACCGACTTCGAGGGGTGAAAATGCCACGTTCCACTTGCGCCCATTGTTGAAGGTTTTAGCCTTGATGTCTTCGACCACGAAAGCTGTAACCGGGAACAATTTCGTGAGCCAATTGCAGATTCGTAACTTCCACTGCCACCGCGCTTTGGTGCTAGGGAGAATACCGCTACGCTTACGATTAAATCGCGGCTTACGGCATGGAGTCTTCCGAAACCGTCTAGCACGTCGCATATTGGTACTCGCTTCCTCAGCATCCTTTACCCAATCAACGGCATGAGTTTGCACATTGAGATAGGTACGAGTTGCAGACTTGACGGTGAAGGCTTCTCGCTTGGAACCTGGATCAATCCCAACCGCGATCGGCTGAGTGAAACAGTTTGACGGCTCTACATTCAATCGAACGCAGAATACGCCACGCTTCCAGAACGGGGTAGCCTTACCGGATTTAATCCAACGATCTGCACGGGCTGAGGTAGTTGGCATCAGTGGGCGCTGATTGGAGTCGAGAACAGGAACCGATTGCATGATTTGAGTTTGGCGATAAGCCGAATTTGTACTTCTCTTCGACGCTGACGATTCTAGAGGTGAGGGATTAGAGAAGCGTCTCTCACGTTAGGTGCGCTGCCACGCGCTAAATCGTTCAGTTTGCTTAGTTGCGTAGTCTAGTCGCGTGTTTAGTCTTGAAGCGGCTCTTTGGCTAGAACTTATTCAAGCCCCGTCTCTTCAGAGTGGGGTACGTGACGACAATAAATTCTGTAGTGTTGACAAAGACGTTGAATCAAGAAATGGTAGATTGATCCTCGGTAAGCAGCGCTTGTAAATTGTGATTTGGGTGCTGCCTGAGAGGAGCCATTCATGTCTCAAGACAACCCCAACCCACCAGATTCCAAATCCCAACCCAGTGTGACACAGCCCCCATCTTCAAAGCAAACCAGCCTGCAATGGGTGCGATCGACCAGTATCAAAGTGCTGCGATCGACCAGTCGCGCTCTAGAAACGATGGCTACAAAAGTCGAAGCGACTCCGGACGATTCCCTCCCCTTTGTGTCGCCCAAACTTCAGAATCAGGCGCGATCGCTCTGGCAGCGTTTTCTCCCCGTCTGGAATAAGCTTTTGGGGCAAATTCGCACTCGTCTTCCCGGAGATGTCAGTCAGAAATTGGGCGATCGGGCGTTAAGTGGAATTGTGGTGAGTGTGGCGATCGTGCTGTTTTGGGTGACATCCAGCTTGTTTTCTTCAAAGCCTGCCGAAGTTGCACTGGTTAAAGCGACTCCTCCTAAAAATCCTCCAGTCGAGACGATTACGCCCGATCGCGTGATTCCCGATCCCACATCATTCCCCACCGAACTCAGCGCCCCTGTTGAAGAATTTCCCGCTCCCACCACGGTTGCCGAAGTTCCTGTTGCTGAAGTTCCGATTGCCGAAGTTCCGATTGAAGAGCCGATTCCTGAAGTTCCGACTGAAGAGCCGATTACCGAAGCAGTGCCTGAATCGACTCCCGAAGCTGTTATTTCTGAAGAGCCTGCTGAAGTTCCTGTTGCCGAAGAGCCTGCTGAAGCGATCGCCGCCGAAAAACCCACACCGGAACCCACACCGGAACCCGTCGCCCCCTTACCTGAGCTGACTCCCGAAGAAAAGCTGATTGCTTCCATTCAAAACGGCGTGGTGGAAGTGGCTGATCCTTACGTGAGTGAGTTGATTCGATCGGTGCAGCCCAATTTTCGCAGCAGTCGCCTAACCGTGCAGGTTAATCCTAATTGGTATACGCTCAGTGCTTCTCAGCAAAATGAATTGGCCGACAAACTGCTGAATCGTTCTCAAGCGCTGGATTTCAGTCAGTTAAAGATCACGGATTCAGACGGAACTGTGTTAGCGAGAAGCCCTGTAGTCGGTTCGTCGATGGTGATTTTGAAACGCAAACTACAAACTGAAGAGATAGCTTAATCCAAGCTTAAACTAAACGAGCGAGAAGTCTGTCGATCGAGTGATGCAACACTTCAGCAACTATTCAAAAATCAGAAGTGTCAATACTGCAATCATCAAAAAAATGACTTCTAACAACGCTGAGACCAACGCTAAAGAACCTGTTTTTCAAACACCCAATCCAAAAGAGTTAAATCCCAACGCGGGTGGCGAATCTGCTAAAGAAAAGCTCGAAGCCGCCAAAGCGCAACTGGGCGAAGCGGAGTCTGATCCTAATTTGGAAGGGACTGATCCGTTTGAGTCGTCAGTCGATGCCAATGAGTTAGCCCATCGTCAGAACATTGTCACTAACATTTCAGGGCACTAACATTCAGCAGAATAGACAAATTCTAGAGAACTATGTCAAGAAACCTGTAGTGCAACTGCCATTAACTTTTCTTCTACAGCTTGTGGAAATTCAACCAACACAAACAGGCTTGAAGGATAAAGGTAGTCTTCTCCAGACTCATCAATAACCCGAATGAAGTTCTTCTGAGCAGCAACATCATCTGGAATAACTCGATATAGTTTGAGTCGCTCTAGGTCTTCACAGCGATCGTTCTCCACACAAATTGCAAACTTAATCTTGTTCTTCCGGCGGCAGTATAAACATCCTTATCCTGACGCTCTCCTCTTTTAACAAACCAAAATTTTGGGGATCCTTCAAACACTTTCCTGATTTCTAGCTGCTGAATGTTGTGGTGTCAGAGCAACATCAATTAGCTTAACTACCGCAGTCATACAAATCCAAAATGTTCCATATTTTGATCGTTTTATCACAGCCACTGCTAACTAGTTTCGTTCCATCAGGACTAAATGCGATAGAGTTCACCCAGTTAGGAAAATAAGCATCAAGGGCAAAATGCCCAGAGAGTGTATGAGTTAGTTCTTTTCTGTTTAAATTCCAAAGCTTGATTGTTCCAAGCTTGCCTCCACTTGCTAATGTTTGACCATCAGGACTGAAAGCAAGTGACACAATTCCCCTTTGAGAAGAGAAAAAAGTATGTAGCAGTTCTCCTGTCTGTAAGTCCCACAGTTTTACCGTGCTGTCGTCAGCACCGCTAGCAAGAGTCTGCCAATCTGTGCTGAAAGCTTTTCCAAAAGCCGCATCTAAATGGGTCAATGTGACCACGTGGATTAACTCACCAACAGTCCAGTTCCAAAGTTTAACCACTCTATTGAAACCATTAGTGCTACTGCTCAACAGTGTTCGCCCATCTGGGCTGAACGAGATAGAGGAGATCCAGCTAGAATCAGCTTGGAAAGACTTTATTAATTCTCCAGTGTTAGAATTCCACAACCGAATACTCCTATGACCTGCACTAGCTAGAACCTGACTATTAGGGCTAAAGGCAAGTGATGTTACACCTCTTAGTCGTGCATTAGCGGTATATAGTAATTGTCCTGTGCCCAGATCCCAAGCTCTGATCACATTATCATCGCCGCCACTAGCAATAATTTTATGGTCAGGACTAAATACAATAGAGTTAATACCTTTAGAGTTGCCATTCAGGGTATGAAGTAAAGCCTTATTAGCAGTATTCCAGACCTTGATAGTTTGATTACTGCTACAACTAGCTATAGCTTTACCATTGGGACTGAAAGTTGTACAAAAAAATCCGTCCTCAAGAATCTCGGATTCAGGCGCTATATCACTAACATCATCTAGTTCTTCAGCCTCCTCGTCCGGCAGATTTTCAGCTTCTTCGATCAATCTGTCGAGTATGGCTTGACCAGTCTTACTCTCGAAAAGCTTATCGATTTCTTCCTCATCCATTTCTAGAACTTTATCAAAGAAGGCATCAAATTCTTCTTCACTAATTTCGCATTCACTACTAACCTCAAGAAGTAATTGATCTCGATCTTCTTTAGTAACAGCAATCTGTGTCATGGATGCTATTTCTAAACTAGGTGCATCATCAAATCTCTCAACTAAACTCTGAATAATCTGATCACTGGTAGTAAAAATTCCTACTTCGCGATCCGCTTTTGTCATGCTTTTTTCACTCGAGGTGAGTATATTATGACTGCCTAGAAAAGCAAATTTCTCATCACAAACTAGAAACTTTTCATGTGTACCTATAGCCTTTAGTTTAAATTTATGAGGATGTCTTTTTTCTAGTTCAAGCAGCTTTGGTAAGGCAGCATACCAGAATAAGTTCTGTTTTCTAGGATTTTTCAGCTCCTTTGATCGACCCCACCCAATACTGATGGAAACTCCGTTTTCGAGTAGCTCCTCAAATTTTTGAATCTCCTGGTCTGTGATTCCCCACAGAGTGAGCCAAGGACACACGATAATTAGCCGTTTCTTAGATTCTGACAACGCCTCTCCAAGAGTTTTTCGACTGCCTTCTCTATCAAAAACTAGTTCATATTCAGGTAAGGTAGATAGCCGTGTCTTTCGAGAAAAACTTTCCAACTGCCTTTGGAGGATGTCTTCAAATTGGGAAGAAAACTCCAAAATTTTAGCTCTTAACTCTGTAGACTTCAGCAGATCCGATGATGTGAGAAGTTCACTAATTAGGTTATCTAGTTGTGCTTTGAGTTCTGCCCTAAACACAGACATCGATCCATGAATCTCCGACCAACTATCTTTACTCATGTTATTTGAAGCAGTGCTGAATCATACCTAGCTGTATTTCTCCTTAATGTTAATCTTGAATCAACTAAAAAAGGGCACGTTGCCGCGCCCCAGAAGAAGAGTCTCAAGCTTGATTAAACTTTTGCGTCTTCTTTGACTAGCTTGTCCCAGCCCAGATCTTTGAGAGACGTGTTGCGACGCAGCGGACGAGTCACCAGTTCTAAAATGTCGCGGGCGTTGGTGAAGCCGTGAATCTGAGCAAAGGTGAACTCAACTGACCATTTGGTATTGATGCCGCGAGCCTCTAAGGGATTGGCGTGGGCCATGCCTGTGATCACCAGGTCAATATTCTGGTCTTTGATGCGCTGAATCTGGTTGTAGTTGTCGGGCTTTTCGACGATCGTTGGCAGCGGAACGCCCATCTCTTTACAGGTTTTTTCCAACAGTTCCAACTCGGCAGCTTGATAGCGCTTGTCCATGTAAGGAATGCCAATTTCGGGGCAGGTCATGCCGCAGCGAATCAAAAAACGAGCCAGCGAGACTTCTAGCAAATTGTCGCCCATAAAAAAGACCGACTTGCCGCGCACAATCTCCAGATAGTCTTCGACGCTGGCCCAGATTTGCGCTTCCCGTTCAGCCAATCCCTGTGGCTCGATCCCCAACACAGAACAAATTTTCTCAATCCAGGCGCGGGTGCCATCGGGGCCGATCGGAAACGGTGACCCAATCAATTTACACTTCCGCCGACGCATCAATGTGGTAGCGGTGCGCGACAAAAACGGATTCACCCCCGATACAAAGTAGCCTTCTTCAATCACCGGAAGTTCGGTATAGCGTTTAGACGGCAGCCAACCAGAAACTTTGATACCTTGTTTTTTAAGTTCCAGGGTTAGCTGAGTGACGACGGGATCAGGCAGAGAGCCAAACAGCACCAGCGGAGTGTGTTGAACGTATTCAGATTCAGTAATCGCGACCTCTTCTTTTTTGCGGCCAAAGTTGAGCAGTTTAGAAATGGCGTTGCGCTCTTCTTTCTCAGTTTCCGTCGCAGGCGCTTTTTCGGGACAGCGTTGAGCCATCGCCGCCAAAACGGTATCTTCTCCCTGAGTAAAGGCGTAATCGAGACCATTGGCGCGAGCCGTGACGATCGGAATCCCCAATTCTGCTTCTAGCTTGGGTGCAAGACCTTCGAGATCCATTTTGATGATCTCCGTGGTGCAGGTTCCGATCCAGACAATGACGCTGGGGTTGCGATCGCGCTTAATTTGTGTGCAAAGCCGTTTGAGTTCTTCGTAGTCATTGAGTTGGGCGGAGATGTCGCCTTCTTCGAGTTCGGCCATGGCGTAGCGCGGTTCGGCGAAGATCATTACGCCCATTGCGTTTTGCAAAAAGTAGCCGCAGGTTTTCGTCCCGATCACCAAAAAGAAGCTGTCTTCGATTTTTTGGTAGAGCCAGGCGACGCAGCTAATCGGGCAAAAGGTGTGATAGTTCCCTGTTTCGCACTCAAAGTTTAGGGCTTGAGGTTTTGTGTCAGCAAGAGTCATGGGTCGAAGGTTCTCTCTAGTAAGGATTTTGCTAATGGTTGAACGCGGTTTATTGGGAATTTGATGAACTTTTTCACTACGATTGCGAATCCGGGTTGCCCCTCAAATCCCTCATCAATGTGGGACTTTGAAGTGGAAATCTCGGCATGAAGTCCCCCAGAATGGGGGATTTAGGGGGCAGAAGTGACCAACAACGCAGCCAAACATTTCATCCTCACCTATTTGCGATCGCGTCCTGATCCTTGACATTCTTCGTCGCGTCGGGTCGTAATGCGCGTTGCGATCGGGTGGGACTTATTTCCCGCGGGAAGTAGTTTGACATCCTCGATCGCGGCTTCTACTTTGGCGGTTGGGTCTAAGGTTTCATCGGGGTTAAAGTTGAGTCCGAGAGCGATCACGATGCGATCGGGGTTGCTGTTGAGGTCTACGACAAGTGGGAGAAGTGTTGTCAGGTCAGGTTCTAAAATCGACAGGGCAGAGAGAATAAAGCTGGAAGACGGTCGTCTTTGGCCTTCACAGTTCACCCAAACGCCCAGTCGGGTCAGCCACGATCGATTTTCTTGATAGTAGCCAAGCCACTTTTCTCGCAAAGATTGACGGAGATGCTCGATATTCACAAATCACCTGAGTAGAGTCTGAGTTTTGCGTCCTGAATTATTGTCTAACAACTCAAAACGGAAAACTCAAAACTCAAAACTCTCTTTAGACCATCATCAGATCGAGCTTTTCTTCTTCGGAGCGAGCGGGAGCAGGATTGAGGTAGAAGTCAGAGAGTAGGCTAAAGAGTTCGCGATCGGGCGAGTCGTTGGGCACCACGCCTTCAGGATTGGCGAGAATCTGATCGGCAATGTTCAGATAGTAGTCACAGACGTAGTTGAGTGAAGGCTCAGTTTCGGCCATTTCAAACAAAGTTTTGCCTTTGACCCGCGAGACCCGAATATCTTCGATCAGGGGCAACACTTCCAGCACGGGCATGGGGACGGTGCTGATGTATTTGTCGATCAGATCACGCTTGGAGGTGCGGTTGCCGATCAAGCCAGCTAGACGAAGGGGATGAGTCCGGGCTTTTTCGCGCACCGAGGCGGCGATCCGATTGGCGGCAAACAGTGCGTCGAAGCCATTGTCGGTGACGATCATGCAGTAGTCGGCATAGTTCAACGGAGCCGCAAACCCACCACAGACGACATCGCCCAACACATCGAACAGGATGACATCATATTCATCGAAAGCATTGAGTTCTTTGAGCAGCTTCACCGTTTCGCCAACCACATAGCCGCCACAGCCAGCCCCAGCCGGAGGGCCGCCCGCTTCTACGCAATCCACGCCGCCGTATCCCTTATAGATCACATCTTCGGGCCAGACATCTTCGTAGTGATAGTCCTTTTCTTGAAGTGTGTCGATGATCGTGGGGATCAAAAAGCCTGTCAGGGTGAAGGTGCTGTCGTGTTTGGGGTCACAGCCGATTTGGAGGACTTTTTTGCCGCGTCGAGCCAGTGCAACTGAGATATTGCAGCTTGTCGTTGATTTGCCGATTCCACCTTTTCCGTAAACTGCGAGTTTCACGATCGTTTCTCTCCTAGTCTCTTGTGAACTGTCTCTTGTGAACTGTCTCTTGTGAACTGTCTCTTGTGAAGCGAGGTGACTGGGAGCTTAAAGCCCAGGTGTCTAAATTTCGTTTGGTCTGTAGAAGCATTATTGATGATGTTTCAGCCAATTGGAAGCCGTCATAACAATAAGTAAGATATCTAGAGCGCGTCAGGGTGAGAGAAAATCATCCCAGGTCAAATGAACTGTTCAGAAGAGACGATAGGGTTAAATATAGAGTCAAAGCAAAATTTAGGGTCACTAATTTATAGAATCAGGGACAAAAAACAAACCTTGAAGATTGCTAAATGAATTTGCGATCGCCGCTTTCCACGGGCAAAAATCACGCTCAACTCGCTGGCGAAGTCCCAAATGTAGGTAATTCAGCCTCAATTGCTCTTTGCGTAACCCAAATCAAGATGACTGCCGAAAATCTTTGTGAAGAATGGAGCGATCGCTCAACTCCAATCTTCTGCAATTAATAAGAATGATGAAACTTTAGTCGTTCTCTAAAAGTAATCCGCTGATTCGCAAAAAAGGCACCCCGGAGAGTGCCCTGCTGATACCTCAACGAACTGATTTGAATGACAGAAATTTAGCGAGCGGGTCTGTTAGCGCGACGCTGAGACTGAAATTGGCGCATTTGCTCAAGTTGTGCGGGAGTTAAGATGGCTTCGCGATCGCGGCGGGCTGCTTCCATGATGGTTTTGATTCTGGCTTTTTGGTCGGCGGAGAGATTGAGCGATCGTAGCCCTCTGCCTCGCTTCATGCCTTGCCCTTGCTCAGACTGGAGTTGGGTTCGCTGCGCGTCAGTGAGAACGCCATCAATTTGAGTGCGAGTAGTTTCGCGAATCGCTTTCATCTTGGCTTTTTGATCAGCCGATAGATTGAGTCGGTTTTTGTTCTGCATTCGCTCACCTGTGGGCGCAGGCGCAGAATTTTGGGCATGAACGGCGACGATCGGCGTTGCAGCCAGGATCAGAGCAATAGCTCCAGGTAGTAAAAAGAGTAGTTTCTTCATTGAATATGTGTCCTATCTAGTTGAGTCAACGAACTCAGTGGCAGGGACGAAGGCAGAATTTGCGCTTTCTCACCATTCATCAGTTCCCATTTGAGTCGCTTCGCAAGCTTAGACAGTCGCTTTACAAGAAAGGTTCAACTTAGTTTTCTAAGTGAGCTAATTGCAGTCCGAGTTAAAATGAGAGCGTCCAATCGACACGACGAACCTATGACCGTTCGGCAACCCTGCTACAGCAAAGAAGAGTTTGCTCGACGTGGCGATGAGATCTATTAAACTCAGGTGCGTCTCCAGGTCGAAGAAGGCAATCACGGCAAGATTGTGGCGGACACGCAAAGCGTGAGCCGAAGGCAACGACATCGAAACCGGAGCCTTTGAAGTCGGTAAAAACAGCATCATTGCATCCGATCTGCTGCTGGCTTATCATCCCGATGCTCAAATTTGTTTGTCCGAATTGGGCAAGGATACGTCAATGCAATCACGACCTCGCTTGAGCGACGCACTCTTCAAAAGGTCTGATTTGATTCCAATCAATTGCTGCGACCCATACCTTTTCTGCTTCAGAATATTGCACAGTTCCATCAACTTCCAACTCTTCACTGTAGAGCGTCAACAACTGACCCTGCTGCAATTCAATGTTGTGCCGAGCTAAGTCCTCAATCGTTCCAATACAGTTCAGGCGTAGTCGCCCTTCTGCGTCGGCATTATGGAAATCTGCAAAGATTTTGGGATAGCTCATAGAAATGTTCTAATTAGGACTCTTGCTGGGACGGATTAGCAATTGTCGGGGTTAAGAGGCGGCTTATCTTCTCTGGGGTCAGACCCGTGAGCGTGGCATGATTTGGACTTCTTCCAGAGGTACGAATAACATCTCCGCCTGCTTCTCGAACTGCCCCAACGGTTGTGACACCAACTTGTCCGTGAGGAATCGTCGCTGCCAACTCCGCTATTGACAGCATCAACTCATTAAATTAGAAATGGAGGGAAAATCGGGTGGTGAAGTCAGAATTACACCCCTACCTATCTCTCTCTCGTAACCCGACTATGAATTCAGGCGATCGTACTCAATTTTGCCGTAGTCGAGTTTGATGATGCGATCGGCGACTCGAAAGTAGTGATCATCGTGACTAATTACCCAAATTGTTTTACCTTGGTGCTTGAGTTTGGGCAAAAATTCTGTGTAGAAAACTTCTCGAAAAACGGGATCTTGATCGGATGCCCATTCATCAAACAAATAGATGGGTCGGTCTTCTAAATAAGCGGTGAGGAGCGCGAGACGTTTGCGTTGTCCTTGAGAAAGCTCTGTTGTAGAAAGTTTGCCGTTATTGATTTGGACTTTGTGATCGAGTTGAAGCTGTTTTAGATAAGATTGCGCTTGAAGATCGCGATCGACGGCATCAATACCCAACAGGCGATCGAAGAGATAGAAATCTGCAAAAATTGCGGATAAATGTTGTCGATACCATTCTCGATTGGTTGAGGTAATGAGTTGATTATCCAAACAGATTTCGCCTGCATCTGGAATATAAAGTCCAGTCAACAATTTTGCTAAAGTTGATTTTCCGCTACCGTTGCCACCGACGATAAAGACAAGTTCGCCAGGGTAAAAAGTCAGGTCGATCGGGCCCAACGTAAAGTTACTATCTTCGCCTGCCCTCAAGTATTCGTGTGTGATTCCTCGAAATTCTAATCGATGCCAATCAGGATTGATGTTTGCGGGCGGGACGTTTGTTTCTGAGTGGGTCGTCAGCGATAAGCCTAGTGATTCGATTTTTTGTAGAGATACATCAGCTTGTCCCAATGTCGGTAGTTTCGCCACAATCTTTTCGAGCGGCATCATCAAATAGGTGAAGATTAAAACATAGCCAGACATCGTTTGTAGGGGGATAGCAAAAATTTTAGGAAGGGCAAATAAAACGAAGCCCATCGCAAAAAAGAAAATTAATTTACCCCAGCTACTCGCCATCGCAAACAAAATGAATGCTTTAATATTGTGCCGTCGATAACTTGCTGAAGAGGCTTCTAAATCATTTGATAAAAATGTTTGCCGACGATGATAGTGTAGCTTTAACTCTTTAACACCGTCAGTAATTGCTCGAAAATGTTTGAATAATTGATCTTGATCTTCGCGGGCAAATCGTAACAGTTTGTACCCTCGGCTCAGTAAGTATTGAGTAGTTGCAGTGGCGGCAACAAACAACGCCATTACCATTAGAAACACTTGCCACGAGAGCCAGTAAATATAAGCAAACGAACCGACGATCGTCGCCAGATCAATACAAATATAAGGAAACAAAGAAACCGCTTGAGCGATCGCGTTCACATCCTCCGTCAAGGCTGCTGTAATTCGAGCATTGCCCAACTGTTCTAACTGACTCAACTCTGACGCGAGAATCTGCCGACTCAGCCGCACCCGCAACTCAAACACGGCATTTTGAGCAATTCGCACCAGCAAAATCTGAGACAAAATACTGCTCACCAGCGCCACTGCCGACAGCCCAATAAAAGCCCAGAAAACGATTGGAGCTACCGTTCCCGCCGCCCCAATGACTCGACTGATCAGCGCAATCAGACCAGCACTACTCACACCACTGAGAAAGCCTGTGAGAATGGCGATCGCCATCATGCCACGAGCAGAACGCAACAAAAAAGAAAGCAGTTTCATGCGGGTGAAAAATGGATTTAAGCCTTAAAGTTTATAGTTGAATGGTGCAAATTTCAGCAAAAATGACTGCTCAAATCTCTATTTTTTTGCAGAATTTTGTGATTTTTGATTTCTGGAGTAGCCGTCATTTTGTCGAAAATCTTAATTAAAAAGTGCTGAATTAACTACTTGACGAGAACCAAAATTCCAGATATTCTCTCAAATCAAGGACACCTTTCCTTTACCGGGAGGTTGTCTGGTCGCCCAAAAAATCTAGTCTGTCGCCGCCCAAAGTTGCTTGGAACCAACGAAGGGCAGCTAACCCAGGAGACTGCTGTAGCCAGTTCGAGGGCTAATGGAGGATTTTATCACTCCTTTGGCCGCTCTGACTTGTGATGTTTATCGGGGCGGCTAGTTTTTTGGGTTTCTTTGGAGACCTAAATTTGGAGTAATGACAATGGCAGATCGCTTATTGAACGCTGGCTTTTGGCTGTGCGATTTCGCCTATGCATTTCTAGAACTGATTCAACGCCGTTTCCTTCCCGATACCATTCCTCGTTTCACAATTACTTCGCTTCGCATTCCGCTTCAGGATCTTTTACCTGACGTTGCGATTCCTCATTCTGATGAGTTTGAAGTATTGCGCGTGTTAATTATCGGTTCCTCAGACGGTGTGACCGAGACGATTCAAAACCTCCACGTTCGACGATTTGCGAATGCGACAGACTGGAGTCCTTTGCTGCCTGCGCCCTCGTTTGGCGAAGTGATGAGCATTCTCACCCGACAGCGCCGAAAGTTAGACAAATCATAAGTTTTTGAGGCGACTTGTTTGAGTTACCCGCAAGGGATCTTCTCTAGCTTCGTTGATTTCAAGTTCTCCCCAATTTTGAGAGGACGTTTGAAACGTATCAGAAGCTGCTTTGCTTCGTTGCTGTCCCGCCTCCAGACTGTCTGCCGTGTACACACAAGTCCTTGTCGCTTCGTTTAATTTAGCTTCAGCCCCCTTGTATCTTAAGAGTGTGGCAGACCG